>WHST01000060.1 GCA_009379955.1 Streptosporangiales bacterium
AACCTGGTCAAGGTCGGAGCGCTGGCAGCGTGAAGAGCCCCACCGGGATGAATCATGCCCACCTGACCGGTCACCGATAGCCGCCCAACCGTCTGCCGAGGTCGCCGTCACGACCCCACAGGGTTTTTCAGGTCGAAGTACCTAACGCCGGTCGTCGCGCGTGCCGTCGACGTCGACGCGGCGCAGGTGCTTGTTCATCGACCTGATGAGGAAGAACAGGGCGAGGCCGAGCAGCGCGAACACCGCGAAGCCCAGGAGTCCGGGGGACGCGACGTACCTCGACACGGCGACTGCCCCGACCGCGGTGATCAGGTCCACGTTGGTGCCTCCCGGCTGTCACGTACGCCACCGAACAGGTCGTCCTCCGGTGGCTGCACGTCTATCCGCGTACGTGCGAGGAAGTAGTCCTCCGTGGGCCAGGCTACCCGCTGCACGTCGAGCGGCACCGCGAACCAGTGCCCGTTCGGGTCGATCTGGGTCGCGTGCGCGAGCAGCGCCCGGTCGCGTACGTCGAGGTAGTCGGCGCAGTCGACCCTGGTCGTGACGGGGAGCTTCGGCCGGTCGTCGTCGACCCACTCGGCCAGCCGCTCGCCGTACGGCGACTCCAGCCCGCGGCGCTCCATCTCGCGGTGCAGGGCCTCGAACCGCGCCAGGTGGAAGGACACGTTGTAGTAGAGCTTCAGCGGCTGCCACGGCTCGCCGGAGCCCGGGTAGCGCGCGGGGTCGCCGGCCGCCTCGAACGCCTCGACCGACACGCGGTGGCACATGATGTGGTCGGGGTGCGGGTAGCCGCCGTTCTCGTCGTACGTGGTGATCACGTGCGGACGCAGCCGCCGGACGAGGCGGACCAGCGGCTCCGTCGCCGCCTCGAGGGGCTGCAGCGCGAAGCAGCCGTCGGGCAACGGCGGCAGCGGGTCGCCCTCGGGCAGGCCGGAGTCGACGAAGCCGAGCCACTCGTGCCCGACGCCGAGCTCGTCGATGGCGCGCTTCATCTCGTCGTTCCGGATCCGCGGCAGGTCGGCCTGGACCGCGGGATCGCCCTGTAGCGCCGGGTTGAGGATGTCGCCTCGCTCCCCGCCCGTACAGGTGGCGACGACGACCTCGGCGCCCTCCGCGACGTACCTGGCGAGGGTCGCGGCGCCCTTGCTCGACTCGTCGTCGGGGTGGGCGTGGACGGCCAGCAGCCGCAGACCGGCCGAGGGACGGGGCCGGCCGTTCTGACCGGCGACAGGTCGGGGCACGGAACGTAGTCCTCCAGTTTCGCTTGGACGTACGGCATACTTACAGGTCACAATTGTCGCTGAACACGAGACCACCTCGATCGGAGACCCGCAGACCGTGAGCAGCCTTCGACCGTTCGCCACCGGTTGCGCACAGCGCCGCCGGTTGGTGGCAGTCGGCTGCCTGGTGGACGGTCGCACTTCGACGCGCTGGCGCTGAGCCGCGCGGGTCGCTCGTTCTTTCCCTCTTTACCCGCATTGATTCCCCCGTACCCAAGGAGGCCTGTCGTGATCGAGAGCAGCGTCAACTGGCTCACCCAAGAGGCCTACGACCGCCTCAAGGAGGAGCTCGATCACATGACCGGGCCCGGTCGTGTCGAGCTGGCGAAGAAGATCGAAGCCGCGCGCGACGAGGGCGACCTGCGGGAGAACGGTGGCTACCACGCCGCCAAGGAGGAGCAGGGCAAGGCGGAGGGACGGATCCGCCAGCTGCAGGACCTCCTGCGCAACGCCCAGGTCGGCCAGGCGCCCGCCGACGACGGCGTCGTCGAGCCCGGTATGCAGGTCACGGTGGCCTTCCCTGACGGCGACGAGATGTCGTTCCTGCTCGGCTCACGCGAGGTCGCGGCCGACGGCATCGAGGCGTACTCGGAGAGGTCGCCACTCGGTTCCGCGATCCACGGCAAGAAGGTCGGCGACAAGGCGAAGTACACCCTGCCGGGCGGCGGCGAGATGGCGGTCAAGATCGTCTCCGCCACCCCGTACGCGGCCTAGTCGGCCGCGCCTCCAGTGCCCGGCGGCGACCACGTCGTTGCGCCGCACGGCTTGTTGCGGCACGATGCCCGAGGTGACGGCGCTGGGGGATCTGCAGGCCAGTGCGCTCGCCGTCCGCGATCAACTCGAGGCCGTTGAGCGTGCCGTGGCCGAGCTCGACTTCGACACCGCCGACCTCGCCACCCGGTTTGCGGCGCTGGGCAACGAGCGGGTGACGCAGCGCCTAGACCAGGAAGCACGGCTGCGGCTCGCCTCGATCCGCGAACAGGTGGCGGCCGCCAGGGTCGCGTTGGACGAGTATGTTGCCGCGTGCGAGCAGGCGAAGGGCGCAGGCAGGGCGACACCAGCGACGGCTGGGTCGTCTGCGCCCGTCGCCTCCGCTGCCGGGAGTGCAGAGCAACCTCGGTTGCGTAACGCTCAGAGGGCGAGCGTCGACGGGCGGAAGTTCACGGCGTACTCGATGGACCCCGCGAACGCGAACAACGACGGCAAGTGGATCGCGTGGGAGGAGCTCGGGTATGACCTCGGCCAGGGCCGGCAGGTGGCCGCTGACGATGTGCAGCGGCAGCTGCGGGCGCAACTCCCGGACGCGGCCGTCTCAGGCGTCGTTGAGACGCGACACGGGCCGCGGCACAGTACCCGCACGACGGTGGTCGGCCCGAACGGGCGGACCGGGACGCTGGTGTCAGTCTGGCAGTACGACCACGACTCGGACGAGCCGCGGATGATCACGCACTGGCTGGAAGTGCACACCGAGAAGGGGGAACGATGAAGGTCAAGGAAGGCAGCCGCGTCCGCCTCCTGGTCGAGACGACCGGCATCGAAGGCACCGTCGTCCCCGCCGGCACTGTGGGCACGGTCGTCGACGACGCGCACGCACCCGACGAGTACGCCGTCGACGTCAAGGTCGACGGGCAGTTCGACAACGTCGCCGTCACCGGCGGCCAGGTCGAGCCGGTGTGACGCCGAGCGGTGGCGGGCCGCTCGGCATCGTGGTGCTCAGTCGGGGCGGTGCAGGGCGCGCAGGGCCTCACGGTACTCGTTGGTGGGTCCCTCGTGCGGGTACCGCTTCTGCAGCTCGGAGTCGAGTTCGCCGGCGACGAGCAGCAGGCTCGGTAGGGACCGTCGGCGGTGGCCGTTGATGCCCTTCAACCCCATGTCGACGGCAGCGTCGAGGTCCCCGTCGCGGCTCGCGATGGTGGCGAGGGTGAGCCGGGCTTCGGCGACGCGCATCGGGGCGCGCTCGATCCCGTCGGGGGTGATACAGGTGTCGAGGACGATGCCGGCGTACTCGCGGGCGTGCGGTTCGTCGCCGGACAGGCGGTACGCGTCCATCGCGTAGAACGCCCACTTGTCGGGGTCGACGACGAAGTGGTGGTCGGTGCGCTGCGGGCGCGGGAGGCTTGCGAGAATCTCCCGGCCGAGCTCGAGGTCTGCGGTCAGGCCTTCGACGTCGCCCAGGCGGGCGCGGGCCTTCGCCTCTTGGGCGATGAGCTGAACGTGCACGGAGTGTCCGCGGTCGGTGACCCGGCCAGCGTCTGACGCGGCAAGGACGTCGCGGTAGCGGCCCTGGGTGAGCGCGAACCAGGCGGCCATCTCCCAGGACCAGCCGGTGATCTCGGCGTGCCCGGCCTCGTCGCCGATCTGCTTCGCCGCGGCGCGGGTCGACTCGGCGGCGGCGCGCATGCCCATGTCGTACTCCAGGCACCCGATGAGCAGCGCGAGCCACCCGGCGTTGACGAGCAGCTCGGTGTGCTCGCGGAGCCCGACGGGCTTCTTGAGCAGCCGGCCGACGTGGTTCAGCCATCCGTGCGCCTCGGAGCGGAGGTCGGCGGCGTCGCGGTACGGGTACTCGCAGCACAGCTCGTTGACGGTGGCGGCCAGCATGTCGAGCGTGCCGGGCGTGGTGTCAGACGCCTGGATGCGGGAGATCAGCTCGGCGGTCTGCCACGGCGTCGCGTCCCGCGAGGCCATCGCGTCGAGGTGCGCGGCCGCGATCAGGTCCCCGCGGGCGCCGAGCGCGTCGTCACAAAGCCGGGCGAGGTCCTCGTTCGGTCGTTTGTTCCCGCGCTCGAGGTTCGACAGGTACCCCTTGGAGTAGTGCAGCTGGTCGGCGAGCGCGCTCAGCGACAGGCCCCGCGCTGTGCGGAGCTCACGCAGCTGCGCGCCGAACGTCGCCATGGTCTCCCGTGTTGCCCGCGTATCCCGCTCGTCTTAGGCAACGGTAACCCCTCGCGCCAGGGTCGGCGCCGCCCGCAGGCTAACGGGCATGAAGCGGGATCTGACCTGGTGGTGAACGATCAAGGGGGCGGCAGCGGTGAGCGAGGACAGGGCGATACCCGAGGAGCGGGACGAGGACGAGCGGTGTGAGCCGCACGACAACCGGCTCCCCTGCCCGATGTGCCTCGCGGAGAAGTACCAGGTGCGGGTCTGGAACTC
This sequence comes from Streptosporangiales bacterium, assembly GCA_009379955.1. Classification (NCBI taxonomy): domain Bacteria; kingdom Bacillati; phylum Actinomycetota; class Actinomycetes; order Streptosporangiales; species Streptosporangiales bacterium. The sequence continues at coordinate 4,434 of WHST01000060.1, forward strand.
GATCTGAGCTTGCTCGGCGGGACAAGGATTGGACCCCTCGGACCCGTCGAGCTAGCGCGGTGCCCCGGTCGTGCGCCCCGAGGCCGGGGCACTGCGTAACCACAAGGTAGACGCCCTCGCGGATGCCTATCGTCGCTCGTCCACAGGGCGTATCCCGGGCGCCATTGACGTCGTTGGGTGGTGCAGACACCCGACTAGGCCTAGGTCCCCCGGTCAGCGGCGATCGTCCGCGACGGTCGCCGCCACCAGGGGCAGGGTGCGGTAGGGCACCGGCGTCGACATGGCGATCACGGTCGACATCCGTACGATGCCGTCGAATCCCAGCACCTGGTCGATGACCTGCTGGAGGTCGGCGTTGTTGCGCGCGACGATCCGGCAGAGCAGGTCGCCCGGCCCGGTGATCGTGTGCACCTCGAGCACCTCGGGGATCCACGCCAGGTGGTCGGCGACCTGGTGGCCGCTGCCCTGGCGGATCTCCAGGGTGGCGAACGCCGTCACCTGGTAGCCGATCGCGGCGGGCTCCACCCGCGGCCCGAAGCCGCTCACGACGCCGTCGCGCACCAGCCGGTCGAGCCGGGCCTGGACGGTGCCCCGCGCCACGCCGAGCCGTCGCGAGCACTCGAGGACGCCGAGCCTCGGCTCGTCGTCGAGGAGCGCGAGCAGGCGCGCGTCGAGAGCGTCGATGGTCACCTGTTGCTCCTCCTGAGCACCCTGGACAGATCGTCCCTTGACCGCGGGTTCTCGCTATACACATTGACCAGCCTATCGTGGCGGTGTTGAACACTTCGACCTCCTGGCGCATGCTGCGGATCAACCGCGCATCAGGGAGGCCGCAATGGAACACGCAGGCGACGTCGACACCCTCATCGGGGCCACCGGGAGCGACGCGCCGGACGACCCGTTCCCGATCAAGGGGATGGACGCGATCGGCTTCGCCGTCGGCAACGCCAAGCAGGCGGCGCACTACTACTCGACCGCGTTCGGCATGCGTTGTGTCGCCTACAGCGGCCCGGAGACGGGTAACCGCGACTACGCGTCCTACGTGCTCGAGTCCGGCAAGGCGCGGTTCGTCCTCACCGCCCCGACGCACTCGGGCACGCCGCTCGGCGCGCACCATCGGCGCCACGGTGACGGCGTCGTCGACCTCGCGCTCCAGGTACCCGACGTCGAGCGCGCGTACGCCCACGCGGTCGAGGCGGGTGCCCGCGGACTCGAGCGGCCCGAGGTGCGCGAGGACGACCATGGCAAGGTCGTGACCGCCGCGATCGCGACGTACGGCGAGACCCGGCACACCCTCGTCGACCGGTCGAACTACTCCGGCGCGTACCTGCCCGGCTACGTCGCGCGCGAGCCGATCGTCGCCCCGCCGGAGAAGCGGTACTTCCAGGCCGTCGACCACTGCGTCGGCAACGTCGAGCTCGGCCGGATGGACGAGTGGGTCGAGTTCTACCACCGGGTCATGGGCTTCACTAACATGTTGGAGTTCGTCGGCGACGACATCGCGACCGAGTACTCCGCGCTGATGAGCAAGGTGGTCGCGAACGGCAACCGGCGGGTGAAGTTCCCGCTCAACGAGCCCGCCGTCGGCAAGAAGAAGAGTCAGATCGACGAGTACCTCGAGTTCTACGGCGGCGCCGGCTGCCAGCACATCGCCATCGCCACCAACGACATCGTGCGCTCCGTCCGCGAGATGCGCGCCGCGGGCGTGGACTTCCTGCGCACGCCCGACACGTACTACGACGACCTCGGCAACTGGGTCGGCGAGACCCGCGTGCCGCTCGATGTCCTGCGCGAGCTCGGCATCCTCGCCGACCGCGACGAGGACGGCTACCTCCTGCAGATCTTCACCTCGCCGGCGCAGGACCGACCCACGGTGTTCTTCGAGCTGATCGAGCGCCACGGTTCGATGGGCTTCGGCAAGGGCAACTTCAAGGCCCTGTTCGAGGCGATCGAGCGCGAGCAGGAGCGCCGCGGCAACCTCTGACCGGGTGCGTGCCGGCGCCGATCACGGGGTGGCGCCGGCACGCTCCGCCCGATGGGGCGCGTACGGCAGGATGGACCCATGCAGGAGAGGGAGACCCCGGAAGCCGAGCCCGCCCGGCAGGCGGAGCCCACCGGACCGCCACCGCCGCTCTACGGCACGCGCGAGTCCGCGGCCGGTCTGCCGTCCTCGCCGGTGCTCGGTTCACCTGGCGGCTACGGACCCCCGCCGGCGGGTCCTGAGGGACTCGCACGACCCGGGCAACGGCTGCTCGCCCGGTTGCTCGACGTCGCGGTCGTCGGCTTCGCGCTCGTGATCGTCCAGATCCCGATGTGGCTCGTCATCATGCAGCGCGACCCGCGGCTCCGCCGGGTCATCCAGGACTACGTGCAGGGGCCTGCCACCGAGGCGCAGCTGCTCGCCGTCCAGCAGGCGATGCTGCCGTGGGTCACGCTGTCCGGGTTCGTCGTGCTCGTGATCTGGTTCCTGTACGAGGTGCCGTCGACCGCGCGCCGCGGGCAGACGCTCGGCAAGGCGGCCGTGGGCATCACGGTCGCGTCGAGCCGGCTGACGCCCAGGCTCGGGTGGCGCGCGGCGATCCTCCGCTGGCTCGTCCTCGGGCTGCCGAGCCTCTTCGGCATCGTCGGCCTGATGTTCCAGGCGGTCGACTCCGGCTGGATGCTGTGGGACCGCAACCGCCGGCAGACCCTGCACGACAAGGCCGCGGGCACCGAGGTCGCGCGCGTCGTCCGCCGGCCGCGCTGATCCGCCGACGACGTCACCAGGAGCCGCCGCCACCTCCGCCGCCCCCGCCGCCGGAGGACCCACCCCCACCGCCGCTGAAGCCGCTCGAGCCCGACCCGCCAGGCGTCGAGGCCATGACACCGCTGGTCGACGTGGAGAACGAGGTCATCGTCTGGCCGAAGCGGTGCGCGTCCCAGCCGTTGTACATGCCGAACCAGTACATGCTGCCGCCGCGACGACCGTCGTACTGCTCGGACTCCAGCTGCGCGAACGCTGCGGTCCACTGGTTGGTCTGCCCGAACGCCATGGCGTACGGCAGGTAGCGCGACATGATCTCGTCGCGGCTCCCCTCTGGCAGACGAGAGAAGTCGAGTGCGGCCATCTCGTCACGGAACGCCTGCACCTGCGCGTGGGCCTGCGCGCCCGCGACGGTCTTCGCGGGGATGAGGCGCGCACCGTAGACGATCCCGCCGCCGAGCAGCACAAGGGCGACCGCGCCCGTGCCGAAGGGCGTGTGGCCCCCCTGAGCGATGCTCATCAGGACGATCAGGCCGATGCCGCCGACGACGCCGCCGAGCACCCACCACAGCGTCTTGACCGTGCGGGGCTTGCGGCTCGTGAACCAGCCGCGCTGTGCCATGTCGGAGTACATCAGGTCCTTGATCGAACCGAGGGTGCTGGCGAACTTGTTCTTGAGATCCGACATGCGCACACGGTCGGGCTTGCCGAGGAAGAGCGCGTCGAAGAACCGGCGTTCGTAGGGCAGGAACTCCGGACCCGGCGCCCTCAGCATGCGCAGGCCCCAGTCGCCGTCGGGCAGCTCGTCGATCACGAGGTAGCCGCGGACGGCGAGGTCGACGATCGTCGCCGTGACGTCGATGGTGTCGGCCTTGTCGTCGTCGAGCGTGCCGACCTGGCCGGGACGCAGCCCGCCCGGCGGCGCGAACGTGACCGAACCGTCCGGCTGCTGCCGCAGCACTCCCGAACCCGAAGCGGGCGCGGCACTCGAGGCGTCGGCGGCGTGCTCACGCCGCTTGCGGCGCAGCAGGAGCCACAGCAGGACGGCAGCAGCCGCGGCCAGGACGACCCCCGCGACGTTGGCGATCCCGGGGCCGAAGTCGGTGCGCCACGACGGACGCTCCGTCAGGATGGGCGTCGCAGTCGCGCTGCCCTTCGGCATGCCCACCACGACGGTGAACGCCTCGTCGGCGTCGAGCGAGTCAGCGCTGAACGACGCCGTGTCCGCGCTCCTGGTCTTGGTGGCGCACGAGCTCTTCGACCCCTGCTCGCCGGCGTAGCACTCGACCCTGGTCACGTCGTCGCCCGGCGTCTCGACCGTGGCGGTGGCGCTGTCGATCGGCGCGTCGAAGCCGGTACCGAGGACGTTCCAGTACAGCTCGACGTGGTCGGAGAAGCCGTTCAGCACGCCCTCGACCCGGTAGGAGATCGTGTACCTCTGCTGGCCGGAGGTGGTGTCGCCGGCGTCGCCGATCCTGATCCGCGTGGAGGTGTCGCCCTCGTCGATCGAGAGGTCGTCGGGAGCGCCGGTGGGGCTCGACACCTTGATGTCGTCGACCGGGTAGTGCCGGTAGTTGTACCTGTCGTAGTCCATCCGCGTGACGAGGTCGCGGTAGAAGCCGTGCTTGTCGGTGGACGTGCCGAAGTCGTAGTCGACGGTCTCCTCGACGGTCATCGACCCGTCGTCGCCGACCCGCATGCTGACGTCGTACGACGTGATGCGCTCGCCGACGTCCCGCGCGGTCGCCTGCGGCGCGAAGGTCAGCACCGCGACGGCGGCGACACCCGCCGCGGCGCACCTGCGTAGTAGCCGTCTCATCGGCGATTAGCCTAGTGCCGTCCACCTGCACCGTGGGGAGCGATCACATGCCGCAGTCGGTCGAGGAGCTCGTGGCTCTGCTCGAGCTCGAGGAGATCGAGCAGGGCCTGTACCGCGGGCGTCAGCCGCGTACTGAGCTGCAACGGGTCTTCGGCGGCCAGGTGGCGGGGCAGGCACTCGCCGCCTGCACGAAGACGGTGCCCGAGGAGCGGCACGTGCACTCGCTGCACAGCTACTTCCTGCGGCCCGGCGATCCGACGGTGCCGATCGTCTACGACGTCGAGCACATCCGCGACGGCGGGTCGTTCAGCAGCCGCCGGGTGGTGGCGCGCCAGCACGGCCGGGTCATCTTCTACCTGACCGCGTCGTTCCAGGTGGCCGAGCCCGGACCCGACCACCAGGACGTCATGCCCGACGTGACTCCGCCGGAGGAGGCACCGCCGCTCGGCGAGGTGCTGGCGGCGGCGACCGGCCGGTCGGCGGCGCAGTTCGAGCACGAGTGGGCCGCGCTCGACGTCAGGTACGCGGGCGACTCCCGACCGGGCGGCGCGCTGCACGACCCGGACCATCCCGCGCTGGCGCGCGTCTGGCTGCGCGCGTCCGCCCCGCTCCCCGACGACGTCCGGCTGCACGCCTGCGTCCTCACGTACGCGAGCGACCTGACCCTGCTCGCCGTCGCACTCGTGCCGCACGGTCTGGTGCTCGGGGCGAAGGGCCTGCAGACGGCGTCGCTCGACCATGCGTTGTGGTTCCACCGGCCGTTCCGCGCCGACGAGTGGCTGCTCTACGACCAGGTGTCCCCGTCGGCGAGCGGCGCGCGCGGCCTCGCGATCGGCCGCCTGTTCCGCCGCGACGGCACCCTGGTCGCGACCGTCGCCCAGGAGGGCCTGACCCGCCTCGTCACCCCGCGCGAGTAATGGGTCAGTCGCCGTTCCAGTAGGTGTCGCCCTCGAGGACGAGGCCGGCGGCGCCGACCAGGCCCGCCTGCTGCCCGAGCGCGGCGGGGACCATGCGTACCTTCTGGGTGAACTCCATGCCGGCGTGGGCGCGAAAGGCGTCCTCGGCCGGGTCGAAGAGCAGCGGGCCCGCCTGGGAGAGGCCGCCGCCGACGGCCACGACGTCGATGTCGCAGAGTGCCGTGGCGGACGCGACGGCACGGCCGAGTGCCACGCCGCCGCGGCGCAGAGCGGCGGCCGCCACCTCGTGACCGCGAGCCGCGTCGACGGACAGGTCGCGCGCGGTGGGGCTGCGCCGCTGGCCCTCCCGCCAGTCGCGCTCCTGCGCCCACCGGACGAGCGCGGGACCGGCGGCGACCGCCTCCAGGCAGCCCTTGCCGCCGCAGACGCAGTCGGGTCCTTCCGGGTCGACGACGATGTGACCGACGTGGCCGGCGTTGCCGCTCGACCCGTTGACGAGCCGACCGCCGAGCACGAGACCGCCGCCCACGCCGGTCGAGACGACGATGCCGAGCATGTCGGCGACCCCCTGACCCGCGCCGCGCCAGTGCTCGCCGATGGCCATCGTCACGGCGTCGTTGTGCAGCCGCACGACCGCGCGCGGGAACTTCTCGGCCAGCATCTTGCGCAACGGGAACGCCTGCCACGCCGTGATGTTCAGCGGCGACACCTCGCCGGTGGGCCAGGTCATCGGGCCGCTGCAGCCGACTCCGACGCCGGCCAGCCCGCGCCGCGGTCCGTGCGTGGCGACCACCCGGTCGACCAGCGCCTCGAGCGTGCGCCACATCGTGTCGCCGGTGACCCGGCGCCCGCGCGGCGTGGGCTCGCGGTCGGAGACGATGACACGTCCGCGCCGGTCGACGACGGCCACGGCCATCTTCGTCCCCCCGACGTCGATGGCCAGGACCGGACGCGTGTCACCCACGGAGCTCCTCCACACCAGCGTCGATCTCGTGCCGCCACGGCGGGTCGGCACCTGCACGTCCACACGTCACGGCGGCGACGGTCGACGCGTACCGCAAGGAGGCCGCGAGCGCATCGGCGGAGAGCTCGGCGAGACGGCTGCGGTCGAGGGCGTCGCGCTCGGCCAGGGCGCCGAGCAGCCCCGCCATGAACGAGTCGCCCGCGCCGACCGTGTCGACCACCTCCACCCGTACCGCCGGCACCGTGACCTCGTCACCGCCGACGAGTCCGGTCACTCCGTCGGCCCCGCGCGTCACGACGACCACCGCGGGGCCGAGCCCGACCCAGCGGCGCGCGGACGCGAGCGGCGCCTCGTCCGGGTACAGCCAGGCGAGGTCCTCGTCGCTCGCGCGCACGACGTCGCTCGTCGCGACCCACCGCTCCATCCTCTCGCGGTACGCCTCCCTGCCCACGTCGAGGGCGGGGCGGACGTTGGGGTCGAACGACCTGACCGTGCGCGGCGCCGCGGTACGCACCAGCGCGTCGTACACCGACGCCGCGGGCTCGAGCACCGCGGCGAGGGAGCCGACGTGGACGGCGGTGCAGCCGTCGGGGAGCACCGGCCGACCCTCGGGCGGCCAGGAGAAGCCGCTCGTGCCGGCGAGGTAGAAGGCGTACGTGGCCGCGCCGTCGTCGCCCATCGTCACCACGGCGAGGGTCGACGGCTCGGTCGCCTCGACGACGTGGTCGAGCCGCACGCCAGACTCGGCGAGTCGCGCGCGGACGGCCTGCCCGAACGCGTCCACGGACAGCCGGGAGAGGAAGGCCGTCTTGTGCCCCAGCCGCGCCAGGGCGAGCGCGGTGTTGGCGGGACTGCCGCCCGGCAGCGCGCGCCAGGACCCGTCGTCCGCCTGCGGCACGAGGTCGATGAGCGCTTCCCCGCCAACCACGATCATGTCGAGCATTCTCGCCCATCCCAGGAGCGCCACGCGGGCCACCGTCCGCGCCCGGACGTGCGCGGGAGGCTACGGTGTGTGTCGCACCGACGTCGAGGGAGGCGAGCCCGCGTGTTTCTGGACAATCTGCTGCTCTGGGTGCACATCGCGGCGGCCATCTTCTGCCTCGGCCCGGTCACCCTCGCCACGTCCTTCACGCCGCGCTACGTCAGGAACGGCGACGCGTCCGTCGTGCGGTTCCTGCTCCTGACGACACGCATCTTCGGCCTGCTCACGCTGCTCGTCTTCCTCACCGGTCTCGCACTCGGCCGCGACGAGCTCGGCCGGCCGTGGCTCACGGTCGCGATGACGCTGTTCATCGTCGCGTTCGCCCTGCTGTTCGCCATCGTCCAGCGCGACCAGGCGGCGGCGCTCAAGGTCCTCACCCCGGAGCCCGAGGAGCCCGCGCCGCCGGCGGCCGACGACGCCGAGGCCGCGACCGACACCGAGCGCGCACCGGCGGCCACATCGTCGACGTCGACGAAGGAGTCGGCGTCCGCGCGGGGCGCGAGCGTGCAGACCGGGCGCATCGCGGCGTTCTCCGGGGTCATCGCGCTGCTGTGGCTGGTGATCCTCGTCTTCATGGTCTGGCAGCCCGGAGGCTGACACCGGAATCTCCGGCGGTACCGCGCGGTTCATCGGGTGCCATACGTTCCCGAACAAGCGAGGCACCGATGACCGACCACGGACGCGACCTGGCGTTCGGCTATTTCCTGGTCCCGAACGCCGACGACCCGCTGCTCGACCTCGCGGACGAGGCGGAGCGGCTCGGTCTCGACTACATCGGGATCCAGGACCACCCCTACCAGCGGCGGTACGTCGACACGTGGTCGTTGATCGCCATGATCCTCGCGCGCACGTCGCGGATCCGGGTGTTCCCCGACGTCGTGAGCCTGCCGCTGCGGCCGCCCGCCGTCCTCGCCAAGGCGGCGGCCTCGCTCGACCTGCTGTCGGGCGGCAGGTTCGAGCTCGGCCTCGGCGCGGGCGCCTTCTGGGACCCGATCGCGGCGTACGGCGGCCCGCGGCGCACGCCGGGCGAGGCGCTGCAGGCGCTCGAGGAGGCGATCGCCGTCGTCCGCGCGGTGTGGAGCGGTGAGCGCGGACTCCGGGTCGAGGGCGAGCACTACCGCCTCGCCGGCGCGCACGGCGGGCCGGTGCCGGCGCACCCGGTCGGGATCTGGCTCGGCACGTACGGCCCGCGCGCCCTGCGCCTCACGGGCCGGCTGGCCGACGGCTGGGTGCCCTCCCTGCGCGGCGACCTCGACGCGCTCGCCGCGATGGCCACGAGGCTCGACGACGCGGCCACGTCCGCCGGCCGCGACCCGGCCGACATCCGCCGGGTGCTGAACATCAACGGCACGATCACCGACGGACGTCCCGAGGGCCTGCTCAACGGTCCGGCCGACCAGTGGGTCGACGAGCTCACCGAGCTGGCCGTGGAGCTCGGCTTCGACACGTTCGTGCACACGACGGACGACCGCGACCAGCTCCGCCGCTTCGCCGAGGAGGTCGTCCCGGCGGTACGCGACCAGGTGCGCACCGAACGCGGCTCGCGCTGAGCGTCAGGCGCTCAGGGCGTGGGTGAGGTCGGCCAGCAGGTCGTCGGCGGTCTCGATGCCGACCGACAGGCGCACCAGGTCGGCGGGCACCTCGAGTGCCGAGCCCACGGCGGACAGGTGCGTCATGCGGCCCGGGTGCTCGATGAGCGACTCGACGCCGCCGAGCGACTCGCCGAGGGTGAAGACCTCGGTGCGCTCGCAGACGCGGATCGCCTCGCCCTCACCGCCGGCCAACCGGAACGAGACCATGCCGCCGAAGCGCCTCATCTGCTTGGCCGCGACCTCGTGCCCCGGGTGCCCGGGCAGGCCCGGGTAGAGCACCTCGACCACGCGTGGGTGCGCGGTCAGCAGCTCGACGACGCGCTCGGCGTTGTCGCAGTGCCGGTCCATGCGCACACCGAGGGTGCGTACGCCACGGAGGGTCAGCCAGGCGTCGAACGGCCCGCCGACGGCGCCCATCGCGTTCTGGTGGAACGCCAGCCGCTCCCCGAGCTCGGCGTCGCCGGCGACGAGCGCACCGCCCACGACGTCGGAGTGCCCGCCGAGGTACTTGGTGGTCGAGTGCACGACGACGTCCGCGCCTCCCGCGAGCGGTGCCTGGAGGTAAGGCGAGGCGAACGTGTTGTCGACGACGAGCAGGGCACCGGCATCCCTGGCCACGCCGGCGAGGCCGGCGATGTCGGCGATCCCGAGGAGCGGGTTCGTCGGCGTCTCGACCCACACCACACGGGTGACGCCCGGCCGGACCGCGGCACGCACCGCGTCGACGTCGTGGACGCTGGCCGGCGTGTAGTCGAGGCCCCAGCGTTCGAGCACCTTCGCGAAGAGCCGGTACGTGCCGCCGTACGCGTCGTCGGGGATCACAACGTGGTCGCCTGGCCGGCACACGGTGCGCAGCAGCGTGTCCTCGGCGGCCATGCCCGAGGCGAACGCCAGCCCGCGGGTACCGCCCTCGAGGGACGCGAGGCACTCCTCGAGCGCGGTGCGCGTGGGGTTGGCCGACCGGCTGTACTCGTAGCCGGATCTCGGGCTACCGACGGCGTCCTGCTTGTAGGTGGAGACCTGGTAGATCGGCGGGACGACCGCGCCGGTGGCCGGGTCGGCCTGCTGACCGGCGTGGATCGCCCGGGTCTCGAATCCGTGGTGGTTCACCAGACCGAGCCTACGCACCGTCACCGTCGGTGGCGGGGCCCGGTCCCGGTCCCGAGCAGGTACGGCAGGCTGAGCACATGGATCCTGCCCACACCTCACCCGACCGACCGCGCAACGTCACGGTCGCATGCGCCCTGCTCCTGGTGTCCGCGCTCGCCTGCCTCGCGCAGGCCGCGGTGGTCGGCACGTACCGACCCTGGATGACCGCCATGATGGAGGCGCAGTTCGACATGTTCGGCCTGCCCTCGTACGCCAGGCCCGACATGAGCGCCACGGTCACCCAGAGCCTGGTGCAGACGGCCGTCATGCTGGTCCTGACGGCGGCGGGCTGGGGCGTGATCGCGCTGTTCGCCTACCGCGGCAAGAGCTGGGCCAGGATCCTCGTCATCGTCTTCGGGATGATCGGCGTCGTCGCCGGACCGATCTCGATCATGGTCAGCGTGGCACTCGCGACGCCGCCCGCGACGTACTTCGCCACCGCCGTGCCCGGCTGGCTCTGCATCATCGCCGGCATGATCCTGCTCTGGCGCGAACCGTCGAAGAGCTGGTATCAGGCGATGAAGCCCGTGCCCGTCACCCAGTGGCGAGGAACCCCAGCAGGTCCTGCCGCGTGACGACACCGGCGGGCTTGCCATCGACGTTGACCACGATCGCGTCGGCCTCCTCCAACGCCGTGAGGGCGTCGGACACCGGCTGACCCGAGCCGAGGATCGGCAGCGGCGAAGACATGTGGTGCTCGACCGTGTCGGCGAGCCGCGCGCGTCCGTTGAACAGGGCCTGCAGCAGCTCGCGCTCGACGACCGAGCCGACCACCTCCGCCGCCATCACGGGCGGCTCGGCCTGGACGACCGGGATCTGCGACACCGCGTACGTGCGCAGGATGTCGACGGCGTCGCGCACGGTGTCGTGCGGGTGTGCGTGGACGAGTGCGGGCATCGCGCCGTCCTTGCCCCGCAGCACCGCGCCGACGGTCGTGTCGGCCGACGCGTCGGCGAAGCCGTACCGCGCCATCCACTCGTCGTTGAAGACCTTCGTCAGGTAGCCGCGACCGCCGTCCGGGAGGAGCACGACCACCAGGTCGTCGGGCGTGCAGCCCTGCGCCACCTCGAGCGCCGCGGCCACGGCCATGCCGCACGAGCCGCCGACGAGCAGCGCCTCCTCGCGGGCGAGCCGCCTGGTGGTGGTGAACGAGTCCTTGTCGCTGACGGCGACGATGCGGTCGCAGATCTCCCTGTCGTACGTCGTCGGCCAGAAGTCCTCGCCGACGCCCTCGACGAGGTACGGGCGTCCCGTGCCGCCGGAGTACACCGAACCCTCGGGGTCGGCGCCCACGACGGTCATCCGGCCGCCGGACACCTCCTTGAGGTACCTGCCGGTGCCGCTGATCGTGCCGCCGGTGCCGATGCCCGCGACGAAGTGCGTGATCCGCTCGTCCGTCTGTCGCCACAGCTCGGGCCCCGTGGTCTCGTAGTGCGACTGCGGGTTGGCCGGATTCGAGTACTGGTCGGGCTTCCAGGCGTCCTCGCGCTCCTTCGCGAGCCGGTCGGAGACGCTGTAGTACGAGTCGGGATGGTCGGGCGCGACCGCCGTCGGGCAGACGACGACCTCGGCGCCGTACGCCCGCAGGACGTTCACCTTGTCGTTGGACACCTTGTCGGGGCAGACGAACACGCACCGGTAGCCACGCGCCTGCGCGACGATGGCGAGCCCGACGCCGGTGTTGCCCGACGTCGGCTCGACGATCGTGCCGCCGGGACGCAGGGCGCCGGAGCGCTCGGCCTCCTCGACCATCTTCAGCGCGATGCGGTCCTTCACCGAGCCGCCGGGGTTGAAGTACTCGACCTTGGCGTAGACGGGACAGGGCGCCGACCCGGCCAGGCTCCGCAGCCGTACCAGGGGGGTGTCTCCGACAAGATCGAGCACGTTCTCGTACACGTCCATGGGCACAGGCTAGGGATGGTCCCCGGCACCCCGGACGTGGGGCTGTCCCGCGGCACGTCCGGGGGTGCGCCCCACGGCGGGACGGGGAGCAGCCCCACTGCGCGCGACGGCCGGCCTCACTAGCGTGAAATCCGTGCCCACCGGGCACACGGCACACGCCGGGTGAACGTTCGGCGTCGCTTCGCCGACGTCTCGACCCGTCGGCGTGTGGCGTAACGCGACACCCCCCACCAGCGAACTAACGTTGCTGGTGATCAACGGTGCGTGTCACGGAGAAGGGAACGACGGGAGCGGGGGTTGGCGTGGGCATCGCACGGAGGTTCGCCACCGTGATCGCGTACGGCGGCGGCGGAGTCGGCATCCTGGGCGGCATCCTCGCCGTCGAGGGCCTGTGGGCGAGGCGCTCGGTCGGTCCGCCGATGTCCGAGCCGCCGGCGGCTGCGGGACGTTACATCGCCCCCGGCGCCGACGCCGAGGCCGCACCGCTCTCCCTCGCCCTGCTCGGCGACTCGTCCGCCGCGGGACTCGGCGTCACGTCCGCGGTCGAGACCCCCGGCGCACAGCTCGCGCTCGGGCTCTCGACGGTGTCGCGGCGCCCGGTGCGTCTGCACAGCGTCGCGGCGATCGGCGCGCGCTCAAGCCACGTCGGCGAGCAGGTGACCGCGACCCTGCGCAGACAGGCCCACCCCGACGTCGCGGTCATCATCATCGGCGCCAACGACGTCACCCACCTCTGCTCGATCACGTCGTCGGCCGAACAGCTGACGTCCGCGATCCGCCGCCTCCGCGGCGCCGGTGCGCGGGTGGTCGTCGCCACCTGCCCCGACCTCGGCACCATCGAGCCGATCCCGCAACCGCTGCGTGCCCTGGCACGGAGCTACGGACGCCGCCTGGCCGCGACCCAGACCGTCGCCTCGGTCGAGGCCGGAGCCCGCGCGGTCTCGCTCGGCGACCTGCTCGGCCCGCAGTTCGCGGAGCGGCCGCGCGAGATGTTCAGCCCCGACCGGTTCCACCCCTCCGCCGCCGGCTACGCGGCCGCCGCGGGCGCCCTGCTGCCGTCCGTCGTGGCCTCGCTGGGACTCACGACGCCCGGCGGCGCCGGCGAGACGCCGGCCGCCGAGGTGCTCCCCGTCCGCGAGGCCGCCGTGGAGGCGGCCCGCGACCCGGGGCTCGAGGTCATGCGCGGCACCGTCGCCGGACGCGAGCGCGGCCCCAAGGGCCGCTTCGCCGCCCTGCGCCACCGCCCCGCCCGCCGCACCGCGAGCTGACCCATCCCCGCTCACGTCACATGGCACTACCGGTCCCTCGGCCACCTGACATGGCACTACCGGCGACGAACCAGGACATACGTGGCATCCGACCAGGTAGTGCCATGTGAAGTCGTCGAGGTGCCGGTAGTGCCATGTGACGTCGGCGGACCGGGGCTGCAGGCGGGTCAGTCGATGGCGAGCTTGATCTCGTGGGCGAGGGCGTAGGTCCGCGCCACCAGGTCGCGAACGGTGACCGGGCCCGTCCGCGTCCGGACCCGGACGTCGGGTGCGGTGACGGCGAGGGCGGCCGCGAGGTCGTGCCCGGTGACGGCGACCTGGTCGCCGACGGCCTCGACGGCGAGGTCGGGCAGCGCCCGCCAGGCGGGCTCGCGTTCGGCGCCCTCCTCGACCGCCTGCCCCGCCTCGGCCAACGCCTCGGCGAGCCGGCGGCCGGCGTCGGCGACCGTCCCGTACGGCGGCAGGGCACGCACGAGGCGAGCCGCGGTCAGCCCGCGCAGGCGGCGCGCGACGCGCTCGACCTCGGCGGCGAGCGCCTCCCCCTCGGCACGCCAGACACCCTCGGCTGACTCGTCCGGTACCGGCATCCGCGGAAACCTAGCATCGGCACAGTCTCCCTCGCACAATCCCTTGCCTCTCGGCGATCCGTCAGGCACCCTCGTAAAAAGCCGCGCATCGGGAGGCTGCCATGTCCCTGAACCATTCGCCGGAGACGCACCGCAATCTGCTCGACCGGATCCCAGCGGCAACGGGCAGAGATCTCCGAGAATGGTTCAGCGAGATAGAGGAAGGTCCCTCGTTCCTCCGCCTCGACGAACAGGCCAACTGGTTGCGTGACGAGCACGGTCTGCACCACGGTTACGCGTCAGCACTGGCGCACGAACATCACCGTCGGCGCACCGCTCGTAGCATCTGACACCTCGACCAGGGGGGCCCTCGCGACCACGTCGCCGGGGTGGAACACTGTGTCGGCATGACTCGCCGACGTCGTAAGCGTCCCCGCCGCCGAAGACCCTCTTCCGCTGGTTCCTGTAGTAGCGCGCCGTACCAGCGATGACCGGTTCACTCGGCTGGCTCGTCTTCGTCGCCCTCCTCGCCGCCAACGCGCTGTTCGTCGCCGCGGAGTTCTCCCTCACCTCGCTCGACCGCGCCAGGCTGACGAAGGTGGCCGAGGGCGGCGGCCGCCGCGCCCAGGCCACGCTCGCCTCGGTGCGCGAGCTCGCCCTCCAGCTCTCCGGAGCGCAGTTCGGCATCACGATCGCCTCCCTGCTCGTCGGCTTCGTCGCGGAGCCGCTGGTCAACGACCTGATCAGCCCCGGCGTCGACCTCCTCCCGCTCCCGGTCGGCTTCACCGACGGGCTCGCGGTGGTCATCGCCCTGCTGCTGGCGACGTTCCTGCAGATGCTGCTCGGCGAGCTCGTCCCGCAGAACCTCGCCATCGCCCGGCCGATGGGCACCGCGCTCGCCATCGCGCCGGTGCAGCGGATGTTCACGACGGTCTGCCGGCCGGCGATCGCCGTGTTCAACGGCACGGCGAACTCGATCGTCCGCCTCGTCGGGGCCGAGCCGCAGCAGGAGCTGCGGTCCGCCCGCACCCCGGTCGAGCTCAGGTCCCTCATCGACACCTCCGCCCGGCAGGGCTCGCTGCCGCCCGACGTGGCGGCGCTGCTGCGCAGGTCGCTGATGTTCGGCGACCTCACGGCCGGCGACGTGATGACCCCCCGCGTCCAGATGGAGGCCATGCGCGCCGACGACTCCGTCGCCGACCTGCTCGACCGGGCCAGGACCACGGGGCACTCCCGCTTCCCCGTGCACGCGAGCAACGTCGACGAGATCATCGGCACCGTCCACGTGAAGCACGCGTTCGGGGTCAGGCCGGAGCGTCGGCCGGAGACCCCGATCCGGCTGCTGATGCGTCCACCGGTACGCGTCCCCGACTCGCTGCGCTGCGACGAGCTGCTGCTGACACTGCGCCGGCGCGGGCTGCAGCTCGCCATCGTCGTCGACGAGTACAGCGGCACCGCGGGCATGGTCACCCTCGAGGACCTCCTCGAGGAGCTCGTCGGCGACGTCCGCGACGAGTACGACGAGCGCGAGCAGCCCGAGGCCGTCGCGCAACCGGACGGCACCTGGTCGGTCAGCGGCCTGCTGCGCAGCGACGAGCTGGCGGAACGGCTCGGCACGCGCCCGCCCAGGGGCACGTACGACACCGTGGCCGGGCTCGTCCTCGCGGCCGTGGGGCGGCTGCCGACCGTGGGCGACAGCGTCGAGGTCGACGGCTGGGGCCTCACCGTCACCGGCATGGACGGGCGACGCATCGACCGCCTCCAGGTGCGTCCGCCGGCGCCGGGCCACGACTCGGACGAGGGGCGGTCGAGATGATCCTCGCCCTCGCCGTCGTCCTCCTCGCCGGCAACGCGTTCTTCGTCGGCGGCCAGTTCGCCCTGATCTCGGTACGCCGCGACCAGCTCGAACCCGTCGCCGACTCCGGCAGCCGGGCGGCCAGGATGGCGCTCTCGCAGATCCGCAACCTCTCGACGATGCTCGCGGCCTCGCAGCTCGGCATCGCGCTGTGCTCGCTCGGACTGGGCGCCGCGGCCGAACCGGCGATCGCTCACCAGCTCGAGGACGTCTTCCACTACGTGGGACTCCCCGAGGGCGCCATCCACCCGGTCGCGCTCGTCATAGCGCTCGGCCTCGTTTCGTACGCGCACATGGTGCTCGGCGAGATGGTGCCGAAGAACCTGTCGCTGACGAGCCCGGTGAAGGCCGCTCTCGCGCTGGGCCCGCCGATGGCAGTGTGGGTGCGCCTCACCGGCCCGGTCGTGCGGTTCGTCAACGCGACGGCCAACCTGATCCTCCGGTTGTTCCGGGTGGAGCCGAAGAACGAGATCTCGACCGCGTACACCACGGCGGAGCTCAGGCACGTCATCACCGAGTCGGTCTCCGAGGGGTTCATCCATCCCGGCGGCGAACGCCTGCTCGACCGCGCGCTCGCCCTCGAACGGCGCACCACGCTCGAGGTCACGGTGCCTCTCAACCGACTGGTGACCGTGCCGCAGGCGGCGACGAGACGCGAGATCGAGCGCGTGGCCGCCGACACCGGCTACTCCCGGTTCCCGATCAGGAAGGACACCCAGGCGGTCGAGCTGGTCGGGTTCGTCCACATCAAGGACGTGCTCGACGTGGCGGAGATGGACGTCCCGCTCCCCGACACGGCGATCAGGCCGCTGGTGTCCGTCGACGCGTCCATGCCGCTGCTGCACGCGTCGACCGCCCTCCAGGCCGACGGCGCCCATCTCGGCATGGTCACCTCGGCCGGTCGCGTCGTCGGCGTCGTCGCGCTCGAGGACATCCTCGAGGAGCTCGTCGGCGAGGTGCACGACGCGAGCCACCGCACGCCGCGGTAACCGGTAGCGGAGCCCGCCGCGCTCGGGTAACGTCGTCGGCACATCCCCGTCCCCACCAGGGCGGGGCCATACGTGTCTGTGCCCGCTGGGTTCCCACCCCCTGGTCTTCGCGACCAGGGGGCACAACGCGCGTGCCCGGACACCGAAGGAAAGGAGGCGGGCGAGGGTGTACACCGCCATCGCCTGGCGCAGTTTCCGTCGGCACGCGACCTACCGCGCCGCCACCGCGGCCGGGGTCTTCACCAACACCGTGTTCGGCGTCATCCTCGCCTACACGTTCGTCGCGCTCTGGGAGGCGCGGCCCGGCGTCGGCGGGTACAACACCCTCGACGCCCTCACGTACGTCTGGCTGGGGCAGGCCATGCTCGCCGTCACCGAGGTCTTCGGCGGCCCGTTCCAGCGTGAGCTCGCCGACCGGGTACGGACGGGCGACATCGCGATCGACCTGTACCGCCCGGTCGACATGCAGGCCTGGTTCCTGGCGAGCGACCTCGGCCGCGCGGCGTTCAGCCTCGCCGCCCGCGGCCTCATCCCGACGGCCTTCGGCGCCCTCGTCTTCGGGTTCCGGTGGCCGGAGCATCCGCTCACCTGGCTCGCGTTCGCCGTGTCGATCGTCCTCGGAACCGTCGTGAGCTACGCGATCAGGTTCCTCGTCGCACTCAGCGGCTTCTGGCTGCTGGAGTCGCAGGGCGTGGAGATGCTCGCAGGGGCGCTCGGCATCTTCCTCTCCGGCATGCTGCTACCTCTCACCGTCTTCCCGGGCCTGCTGGGCGACGTGGCACGGCTGCTGCCGTGGGCGGCGCTGCTCCAGGTGCCGGCCGACATCTTCCTGGAACGACACCAGGGCCTCGACCTGCTCGGCGCGCTCGGCTTCCAGACCCTGTGGGCGGTCGCCCTGCTCGGGATCGGCCGGCTAGTCCTGCTGCTCGCGACGCGGAAGGTGGTGGTCCAGGGTGGTTGACGCAGTGCGGGCGTACGGCCTCATCGCCGCGATGTGGATCAGGTCGACGATGGCCTACCGGGCGACCTTCGTCATGCTGGCGGTCGGCCAGTTCTTCGTCACCGGTCTCGACTTCGTCGCCATCTGGATCATGTTCGGCCACACGCCGCAGCTCGGCGGATTCGCCCTTCCCGAGGTGGCACTGCTGTACGGCGCGTCGGGCATCGCGATCGCGTTCGCCGACCTGTTCGTCGGCGGCATCGAGCAGGTCGGCAGGCGGATCAGGGACGGGTCGCTCGACTCCATGCTGGTGCGCCCGGTGTCGCCGTTCGTCCAGGCGGCCGCCGACCGGTTCGCGCTGCGCCGCCTCGGCCGGGTCACCCAGACCACCGCCGTGTTCGTCTGGGCAATGGCGACCGTCGACGTCGACTGGACCGCGGGAAAGGTCGCGATGGTGCCGCTCATGCTGGTCTGCGGCACCGCCATCTTCTGCGGCATCTTCACCCTCGGCGCGGCGTTCCAGTTCGTGGCGAAGGACGCCGCCGAGGTGTCGAACGCGTTCACGTACGGCGGCAACACGATGACGCAGTACCCGCCCACCATCTTCGGGAAGGACCTCGTCCGCGCGGCGACCTTCACGATCCCGCTGGCGTTCGTCAACTGGATGCCGGTGCTCTACATCCTCGACCGCCCGGAGCCGACCGGCCTGCCGGACGTCGTCAGGTTCGCCTCACCCGTCGCCGCCGCCGCACTCCTCGCGGTCGCGGCGCTCGCCTGGAAGACCGCCATCCGCGGTTACCGCAGCACAGGGAGCTGAACACGATGTCAGGACCGCTCATCGCCCTCGACTCGGTCGAACGCCACTTCGTCGTCCGACGCCGGACAGGACGGCTGAGACGCAGGCGCGATACCGTCCGCGCCGTCGACGGGATCTCGTTCGGCGTCGACCGCGGCGAGATCGTCGGCTACATCGGGCCGAACGGCGCCGGCAAGTCGACCACCATCAAGATGCTCACCGGCATCCTCGTGCCCAGCGGCGGCACGGTCCGCGTCGCGGGCGTGGACCCGTCCAGGGAACGTGTGCGACTCGCCCGCCGCATCGGCGTGGTCTTCGGGCAGCGCACGACGCTGTGGTGGGACCTCCCGCTGCGCGACAGCTTCAGCCTGCTGCGCCGCATGTACAAGGTGCCCGACGACAGGTTCCACGCCAACCTGGCGAAGTACGTCGACGCGCTCGAGCTCGGCCCGCTGCTCGACGTGCCCGTCCGCCAGCTCTCGCTCGGCCAGCGCATGCGCGGCGACATCACGGCCGCACTGTTGCACGACCCCGAGGTCGTCTACCTCGACGAGCCCACCATCGGGCTCGACATCGTGAGCAAGGCCAAGGTGCGTGAGTTCCTGCGCGAGCTCAACAGGGAGCGCGGCACGACCATCCTGCTGACGACGCACGACCTCACCGACATCGAGCAGCTCTGCTCGCGCGTGATGGTCATCGACCACGGGCGCCTGGTGTACGACGGCAGCCTGTCCGGCCTGCAGGGCCTCGGCGAGACCGAGCGCACCCTCGTCGTCGACCTCGCCGAGCCGGCCGCGCCGATCGAGGTCGCCGGCGCGCGAGTCGTCCGCACGGACGGGCCGCGGCAGTGGCTGACCTTCCCCGCCAGGGAGAGCGCGGCGCCGGTGGTCGCCGACATCGTCGCGCGGTACCCGCTGGTCGACCTCTCCGTGGAGGAGCCGGACATCGAGGACGTCATCGCCCAGCTGTACGCCGGCGCCGCCCACTTCTGACGCCCGTGCCGAACCCGTGAGGGGCACCCTCACCGTGTCAGAGGACGGTGAGGGTGCCCCTCACGGGCTCCGGTATCGCTCCCCGGTCCTACGCGCGGCGGGCCGTCAGGAGGAGGTACTCCCACTCCATCATCGTCGTACCGTCGACGAGGCCGAACCGCTCGGCGAGCTCGGCGAGTCCGCGGTCGAGGGCGGCGACCTTGTCCGCGTCGTCGGCGATGGTGCGGTAGGCGACGATCGTCGGTCCGTAGCGCTCCTTGAAGTACTCGCGGTACTCCTCGGGGGACGCGAACCGGTCGACCCGCACCGTCTGCCGGCGTGCCGTGACGTCGGTGACCCGGTCGCCGAACAGCACACGGACGTGGTCCTCGCTCCCCCACAACGGCGGCGGCTGCGCACCGGGGGGCGGTGGTGGGACGAAGGGCTTCATCGTCGCGAACATCTGCCCGATGAAACCCTCCGGGGTCCAGCTGATCAGCCCGACGGAGCCTCCCGGCCGGCACACGCGGAGGATCTCGTCCGCGGTCTCCTGGTGGTGCGGAGCGAACATGACCCCCACGCAGGACAGCACCGCGTCGAACTCGCCGTCCGCGAACGGCAGTGCCTCAGCGTCCGCCTCGCGCCACTCCAGCTCCGCGCCGCGCTCGGCGGCGAGCCGGCGCCCGGTCTCCAGCAGTTCCGGTGCGAGGTCGCTCGCCACCACACTCGCCCCGGCGAGCGCCGCGGGGATCGCGACGTTGCCCGTGCCCGCCGCGACGTCGAGCACGCGGTCTCCCGAACCGATCCCGCACGCCTCGACGAGGACCGCCCCCAGATCCGGGATCACCTCGGCGGCCACCGACGCGTAGTCGCCTCCCGCCCACATCGCCCGGTGTTTGGCCTTGAGCGCGCGATCGGCCTCGATCGCGTCCACCTGTGCAGTCATCTCTGTTCCCTCCGAACGGTTCAACCGCGATGGGAACGACGCTAGGTAGAAGCGGTCGCCACACCTAGTACCAGATCTGTACCGGGTCCGCGCGAGGTCGGTGATTCCCGATCCCGCCCTCGGGAACGGACCTACCGTGCATGCATGGGGACGCCGTATCACCAGTTCTGTCCGGTCGCCAAGGCGATGGAGCTGCTCGACGAGCGCTGGACGCTCCTCGTCGTGCGAGAGCTGGTGACGGAGAGCCAGCACTTCAACGAGTTGCGGCGCGGTCTGCCACGGATCAACCCCACGCTGCTGTCGAAGCGGCTGCAGCAGCTGATGCGCGCCGGCATCGTCGAGAGGCTGGACGACGGCAAGGGCGCACGGTACGTCCTGACACCGGCGGGCAAGGAGCTGGAACCGGTGGTCCGGGCGCTCGGCATCTGGGGCACCCGCTGGATCGGCGAGCTCGGCGACGATGACCTCGATCCGCAGCTCCTGCTGTGGGACATGCACCGCAACGTCGACCACCGGGCGACACCGGACGGGCGGACCGTGGTGCGGTTCCGGTTCCCCGACGTACGCGCGGCCGCGCGCGACTGGTGGCTCGTGATCACCCCCGGCGAGGTGGACGTCTGCGACTTCGATCCCGGCCACGCGGTGACCGTCACCGTGACGGCGAGCCTGCGGCGCCTGGTGCAGGTCTGGCGCGGCGACCTCCCCTGGTCCGACGCCCTGCGATCCGGTGCCGTCGAGGTGCACGGCCCCGAGGCGCTGCGCCGCGCCGTTCCCGGCTGGTTCACCCTGAGCCCCTTCGCCGTCGTACCGAGGCCCGCGTAGCAACACCGCGCTCTTGACAGCGTCGTCCATCCATGGAGACTAGAGGTCTAGACGTCTTACTTCTGGAGTCCTCATGGCGGTGACGAGCGAGGCCCGCGAGGCCGTCGGACGACGACCTCCTGCGAAGCTCGTGGTCGCGACCGTGGTCGGGAACACCATCGAGTTCTTCGACTTCATCGTCTACGGCACGATGACCGCCGTCGCCTTCACCCAGGTCTTCTTCCCCACCAGCACGCCCGCGGTCGGCACGCTGCTCACGTTCGGCACCTTCGCGGTCGGCTTCGTCTCGCGACCTCTCGGCGGTCTCGTCTTCGGTCACTTCGGCGACAGGCTCGGGCGCAAGCCGATGCTCGCGCTGACCCTCGGCATCATGGGCACGGCGACGTTCCTCATGGGGCTGCTGCCGAGCTATGCGTCGATCGGCATCTGGGCGCCGCTGTTGCTGACGGTCCTGCGGTTCGTCCAGGGCTTCGGCATCGGCGGCGAGTGGGGCGGCGCCGTCTCCCTCGTCGTCGAGAGCGCACCCGCGCGCCGCCGCGGGTTCTACGGCAGCCTCATCCAGATCGGCAGCGGCGCCGGGATCGTCCTCGCCAGTCTCACCGTGACGATCCTGCTCGCCGCGCTCAGCACGGAGCAGCTGATCGCCTGGGGCTGGCGGATCCCGTTCCTGTTCAGCATCGTCCTCGTCGTCGCCGGCCTGGTCGTGCGGATGAGCCTGGCCGAGTCGCCCGCGTTCCAGCGCGTGCGCCGGACGGGCAACACGAGCCGCATCCCGCTGCTGGCGACGCTGCGGCGTCACCCGCGCAACGTCGCCGTCGCCACCGGCCTCCACCTCGCCGACGCGGCGTTCGGGTTCATGCTGGGCGTCTTCGCGATCTCGTACACCTCCACGCAGCTCGGCCTCCCGCGGTCGGTCGCTGTCGCCGCGAATCTCGTCAACGGCCTCATGTATCTGGTCACGACACCGCTCGGCGGCATCCTCTCCGACCGCATCGGTCGCAGGCGCGCGTACGCGATCTGCGCCACGCTGATCATCCCCACCTGCTTCGCGTTCTTCCTCCTCATCGACACGCGGATGATCCCGCTCGTGTTCCTCGCCAACGCCCTCGCCGGCGCGGTGTCCGGCGGCATCTACGGCATCCAGACGGCGTTCTTCTCCGAGCTGTTCGCCACGGAGAACCGCTACAGCGGCATCTCGCTCGGCTTCCAGCTGGCCACGGTGCTCGGCGGCGCGCTGATGCCGACCGTCGCGACCCTGCTGCTGCGAGCGAGCGGCGGTGCCACCTGGTCGATCTCCGCGTACATCGCCGGCCTCACGGTGATCACCCTCGTCGCGACGGCCGCGGCTCGCATCACCGGGTGGACCGACGCTGACGCGGCAAGCCTTCCCGTCCCCGTCGAACGGAGAGCATGACCGCGCCACACCCGCACCGGCGGCCGAGCGTCGTCCTCGTCATGGTCGACCAGCTCGGCGCCCGCTGGCTGGAGCACGCTCTCGACGGGGTGGTGCCGCTGCCGAACCTCCGCCGGTTGCGGGACGAGGGCGTGACGTTCGCCCGCGCGTTCACGCCCAACCCCGTCTGCTCTCCGGCCCGCGCAACCGTGGCCACCGGTCTCACCGGCACGGGGCACGGCGTCACCGAGTGCGGGTACGGGCTCGACCCCGCGGTCCCGACGTTCATGCAGGCGCTGCAACGCCACGGCTGGGTGACCGGCGCGTTCGGCAAGCTGCACCTGCTGCCGCAGGTCGTCGGCGGCACACCCGACTACCGGCCGTACGGATTCGACGTCACCCACGTCACCGAGGACCAGCGGACCGGGGCGTGGCTCGACTGGGTCGAGGCGACCCACCCCGAGCACTACCGGGCCGCCCAGGCGACCGTGTGGATGACCATGACCGAGGGGCTCGACGACCACGGCCCCGACCATCGTGACCTGCGGGCCGAGATCGAGCAGGCCAGACGCGACATCGTCTGGGCGACCGACGGCTGCCCAGAGGCGGACGACGAGGCGTACCCGCTGCCCTTCCCCGCCGAGGTGTCGCAGTCGGCGTGGATCACCGACCGCGCCGTCGAGTTCGTCGCCGGCGTGCCGGACGACACGCCGTTCTTCGCGCACGTCAGCTACGTCCAGCCGCACAACCCGTTCGCGCCGCCGGCGGCGTACGTCCCGCTCGTCGACACCGCACGACTGCCCGAGCCGCTGCCGGCCGAGTGGCACGCGACGCGGGCACCGGCGTACTTCCGGCGCGACCGCTACCCGGAGCCCAGCTGGGCGTCCTGCGACTGGCGGCACGACCGTCGCATGTACTTCGCCGACCTCGCCCACCTCGACGCCGAGCTCGGCCGGCTGCTCGACTGTCTCGACCGGACCGGGCGCACCGGCGACACCTACGTCGTCTTCACGTCCGATCACGGCGAGCTGCTCCACGACCATGGCTTGCTCGGCAAGTGGGAGCGCCACTACGACGCGTGCGTGCGCGTTCCCCTGCTCGTCCGCGGCCCCGGCCTCGCGGCGGCGACGACGCGGTGGGAGCTGGTCGACCTCGGCGACATCGCACCGACCGTCTACGACCTGGCCGGTCTCGACCAGCCCGTCCTGCCCCGTCCCGACCTCGGTCGCGCCCGGGTGCCGAAACGCATCCCGATGCTGCACGGCAGGTCACTGCTACCACTGTGCCGTGGCGGCAGCGGCGCCGGCTGGCGCTCGGCCGTCCACATCCGCAGCGACAACAACCACTGGGAGGCGTCGCCGCACAGCTGGTGCCGCACGATCCGGACGGCGCGGTACCGGTACAGCCTGTTCCTCGGCGGTGGCGGCGAGCAGCTGTTCGACCTGGTAGACGATCCGGGCGAGCAGCGTAATCTGGCCTCCGACCCCGCGCACAAGTCAATGCGCGGAACTCTGCGTGACACGCTGACGGAGGCCATCGTGCTGGACGGGTACCCGAACAGTCCGCGCCTGCTCCACGGCATCGGCGTCTGGTAGCCGCATGCCCGTACGCAAACCCGCGAGCAGGATCACGGCCAGCGTCACCGAGCTCCGCCGGCTCATCGCCTCCGACTTCTCCCCCGGCGACCGACTGCCCGCCGAGGTCGAGCTCGCCACCACGCTCGGCGTGAGCCGGGTGACCGTCAGGGAGGCCCTGCGCCAGCTCTGGGTCGAGGGCGCCGTCATCCGTCGCTGGGGCGTCGGGACGTTCGTCGGTGCCACCGACACCGCCGGCAAGTCGTTCACCGACAGCGCCGTCAACCTCAACGACATCGGTTCGCTCCCCGCCCAGATCAGGGACTCCGGTCACGAGCCGTCCCTCGCCCATGTCGAGGTGGGCAAGGTACGCGCACCCGGTGCGGTCGCGGCGGCGCTCGGACTCCGGGCACGGCAGACCGTCTGGCGGATCGAACGCTGCCTCGCGATCGACGGCGTCCCGACCGTGGTGCTGCACGACCATGCACCGACCGCACTGAACGGCCGGCCGTTCGACCCGTCGCCGCTGTCGTCGATCGAGGTCGACGTGCCGACCCTCTTCCGTGCGGCGGGCATGCGACTCGTCAGGATGGACGCGACGTACGACGTGTGCGCCGCGGACGACGCGATCGCCGCGTTGCTCGACGTCCCCGTCGGCCGGCCGCTGCTGCACGCACGGCAGGACAGCTACGCCGACACCGGCACGCTGGTCCTGACGACCGAGGGCTTCTACCGCACCGACAACTTCGCCCTGCGTGTGGTCAGGACCATCCCCGAATGACGGGGCACGTGACGGACGTCGTCATCGACGTCGACACCGGGGTGGACGACGCGCTGGCGCTGCTGTTCGCCGTGCGCCATCTCAGCCTGCGCGTCCTGGCGGTCAGCTGCGTCGCCGGCAACGTCGGCGTCGACGCGGTCGTCCGCAACACCTTGGTCACACTCGACGCCGCACGCCCGCTCGTCGCGGCACCGCGTGACGCGTCGTACGTCCACGGCGCCGACGGGATGGGCGACCTCGACCTGCCCGCGCCTGCGCGCACCCCTGTCGACGTGCATGCCGTGGAGCTGCTGCGACGCGCGATCACGGGCTCGCCGCGCCCGGTCACACTCCTCCTGCTCGCCCCGATGACGAACGCGGCGCTGCTGCTCCGCACCTACCCCGAGGTCAAGGGCAACATCGAGCGACTCGTCTTCATGGGCGGCTCAGCGGGTCTCGGCAACGCCACGCCGGTCGCCGAGTTCAACACCTGGCACGACCCCGAGGCCGCCGCGATCGTGCTGGACTGCGGGCTGCCGACGACGATGTACGGACTCGACGTCTTCTACCGGGTCGCGGTGCCGGCACGGGTCGCCGAGGCGATGGCCGGTGCGGCCGAGCCCGGCGTGCGCCTGGCGGGTGGGCTGCTGCTGCACCAGGCCGCGCGCGGCGGCGGGCGCGACGAGCGCGTACCCGACGGCGGCGGCGGGCTGCTCGGCGACGCCGGTGCCGTGTGCGCCGTCGCCGAACCGTCCGGCCTGGTCACCAGGCGGTGCCCGGTCGAGATCGAGCTCGCGCCCGGACGCAGCCGCGGCCAGACGCTCGTCGACCTCCGCACCCTGCCCGGCGAGCGCGAGGTGCACGGCGACGGTGCGGTCGCGGCCGAGATCGACGTGGCGCTCGACGTCGACCGCGACAGGTACCGCGAGCTGTTCCTCGCCACGATCGGTGCCGCGACCGGCACGCCGTAGGGTCGCGAGGGCGCGTCCCGTCAACCACGTCTGACCCGGAGGTCTCCACCCATGCCGCAGCCCGTCCCTTCCCCGGCGATCGCGGTGTCGCCCGAGGTACGCGAGGCCGCCGACACAGGTGCCGCG
This sequence comes from Streptosporangiales bacterium, assembly GCA_009379955.1. Lineage (NCBI taxonomy): Bacteria > Bacillati > Actinomycetota > Actinomycetes > Streptosporangiales > Streptosporangiales bacterium. The sequence continues at coordinate 30,479 of WHST01000060.1, forward strand.
GTCGTCGCCCTCGAGTCGACGATCTTCACCCACGGCCTGCCGCGCCCGCGCAACCTCGAGGTCGCCCGCGAGGCCGAGCGGCAGCTGCGTGGCGCCGGCGTGGTGCCGGCGACCGTCGGCGTCGTCGACGGCGTCCCCACCGTCGGGCTGACGGACGCGGAGATCGAGCGGCTGTCGACCGACGACACCGCGGTCAAGGTGAGCATCCGCGACCTGCCGGTCGCCGCGGCGAAGCGGCTCTGCGGTGGCACGACCGTGGCGGCGACGTCGCTGCTGGCGCACCGTACGGGCATCACGGTGTTCTCGACCGGTGGCCTCGGCGGCGTCCACCACGGCGCGGGCACCACGTTCGACGAGTCGGCCGACCTGGTGGCGCTCGCCAGCACCCCGGTCCTCGTGGTGAGTGCCGGGGTGAAGTCGATCCTCGACATCCCGGCCACGCTCGAACGCCTGGAGACGCTGAACATCCCGGTCGTCGGCTACCGCACGACGAGGTACCCGGGGTTCTACGTCGCGGACTCCGGCCACGCGGTCGAGTACGCGGTCGACGGCCCCGAGGAGGCGGCGGCGATCGTCCGGGCGCGCAACGCGCTCGGCCTCCGCGCGGCCGTCCTCGTCGCCAACCCGGTGCCCGAGGAGCACCAGCTCGACCCCGCCGTGCACGACCGGGTCGTCGCCGAGGCGTGGGCGACCGCCGAGCGCGAGGGCGTCGTCGGGCACGACATCACCCCGTTCCTCCTCGACCACATCCTGGCGGCGACCGGCGGCACCAGTCTCGCCGTCAACATCGCGGTGTACCGCAACAACATCGCGGTCGGCGCCGCGATCGCCCTGGCGCTGGCCGGCTGAGGCGGCCCGTGTCGGAACGCGTGCTCGGGGTCCTCGGGGACCTCGTGGAGGACATCGTCGTCTGGCTCGCCGAGCCGTTGCGGGAGGCGACCGACACCCAGGTCGACCTGTACCGGACGCGGGGCGGCAGCGCGGCGAACGTCGCGATGTTCGCGGGAACCCGGCACCCGACGAGGTTCATCGGCTGCGTCGGTGACGACGCGGTCGGCGGCGCGCTGGCCGCCGAGCTCGCGTCGTACGGCGTCGACGTCCGGGTGCAACGACGCGGTACCACGGGCACCGTCGTCGTGCTCGTCGACGACCGCGGCGAGCGCACGATGCTCCCCCACCAGGGCGCGTCGGCGCTGCTCGCCGACGTCGACCAGCACTGGTACGACGACCTCGCGCACCTGCACGTGACGGCGTACTCGTTGGTGGCCCGGCCCGTCGGCGACACCGCGCTCGCCGCCGTCCGCCGGATGCACGCCCAGCACGCCACCGTCTCCGTCGACGTCTCGTCCACCGGCCTGCTGCGCCGCTACGGCCGGTCGTGGTTCCTTCAGGTGCTCGCCGGTGTGCGGCCGCGGTTCCTGTTCGCCAACCGCTCGGAGGCCGCGTTCCTCGAGCTCATGCGCGACCGGGCACTCGCCGAGACGGTCGTGGTGGTCAAGGACGGCGAGCACCCGACCACCGTCCTGGCACCGGGCGAGCCGCCGCTGCGGGTCGACGTCCCGCACGTGGACGACGTGCACGACCGCACGGGCGCCGGCGACGCGTTCGCCGCCGGCTTCCTCACCGCGTACCTGCGGGGCGCCGACCTGTCCGGGTGCGCCGAGGCCGCCCACGCCACGGCCGCCCGGGTGCTGCGGACACCCGGCGCGACTCTCGACCGCTGAACCTCGCCGCGGAGTTGTCAGTGGCAACGTGGCCATAGCGACGGGCTCGAGCTGCTCGTCATCGACACCCGCGCCGAGCACCGACTCGTCGACGGCGCGTACGCGGACCGGCGGATGTCCGTCGAGGAGGCGGCGCTCGCGCTCGGCGTACGGTCACTGCGCGACGTCACGTCCGCGGATCTCGGCAAGGCGCTCGACCAGCTCGACGGGCGGCTACGGCCGCGCACCAGGCACGTGGTGACGGAGAACGCACGCGTCGAGATCGCCGTCGACCTGATGCGCGGCGGCGACTACGCGGCCGTCGGGCAGCTCATGTACATGTCACACAGGTCACTGCGCGACGACTACGAGGTCTCCTGCCCCGAGCTCGACACGGCGGTCGACGCCGCGCTCGCCGCCGGCGCGTTGGGCGCCAGGATGACTGGCGCCGGGTTCGGCGGCTGCGCGATCGCACTCATCCGCGGCGGCACGCGCAAAAGCATCGAGAACGCCGTGACCAACGCGTACAGGGAACGCGAGTTCCGCGCGCCACGGTTCTTCACGGCGACCGCGAGCGCCGGCGCGCAACGGGTGCCCGTCTACCAGTGAAACGGCCGCTGCCCGCGACACCAGTGGCGACGCGGGCAGCACCATCGGGGAAGCGACAGCGAACCTGCGCGTCAGCCGGTGACGGGGAGGTTGGTGTGCACCGCGGACGGCACAGGCGCTGTCGGCGTCTCGGACTCGCTCGGCTCGGACTCGCTCGGCGAAGGTGACGGCTCCTCCGTCGGCTCCGACGGAGACTCGCTCGGCGTCGGCGTCGCGTCGAGGCACTTCACCCAGAAGACCTTGTGCTTGGCCGCACCATGCTCTCCCGTGAAGTTCCAGAACAGCTTGTAGTGGCCGTCGGGGAGCGTCATGTCCTCGGTGTGGCCCATCCCGTTCTCGTCGAGGGTGAGCATGCCGCTCTTCACGACCTCGCGGTTACCGGTGGGCGGCCACGACTTGATCTCCCAGGAGATCTCCTGAGAGGCGTCGAACTGGAACGCGGCGAGATAGAACTCACACACGTGCGGCTCGTTGCGGGGCTTGTCGGGAGACGTGCCAGAACTGTGCACCTTGACGGTGCCGTTGTCGCCGGGAGGGCCACCTTTGGTGTCTTGACCATCGGCGTCGGCCATCGCGAACGGTGCGGCCAGCGCGAGCATGAACGCGCAAGCCAGCGCTACCAAAGTCACCCGCATGGGCATGGTGAACAAGAGCTGCTCCAGGATCTCCGAAGTGAGGGCAGTGAGGGCAGGGAGGGCAGGGAGGGCAGGGAGGGCCGCCGCGACGTCCCCCTTGCCGGTGAGATCCATCCCTGTGTTGTCAGGGCGGCGTAAAGCTATCGGTAGAGACGACCGAATAGCGACGTACGAAGCGTGGCTGGGACAATACGTGTATGCCGACGACAGTCCGTCACGGAAGATCGTTTCCTGTTGGAGGGTTGCACTGGGCATGAGCATTGCGTTCACCAAGACCATTCGGGGCATCCACGTACCGACCCTCGGCATAGGCACGTGAGAGGTGACGGGCCAGACCGCGAGCAACACCGTCGCCGACGCGATCGCGGCCGGGTACCGACATGTCGACACAGCAGTCGCCTACGGCAACCACGAACAGGTCGGTGACGGGATCGGACGTGGCGGCGTCGACAGGGACGACCTCTGGATCACGACGAAGATCTGGCTCGCCGACTACGCGCCGGAGAAGCTGCGGGCAAGCGCGGAGCAGTCGCTCAAGGACCTCGGCGTCGACCACGTCGACCTGCTGCTGCTGCTGCATTGGCCGCCCGCCGACGACGTGGAGACCGAGCCTGCGTTGCATGCGCTGAAGGCGGACGGCCTGATCCGCGAGCTCGGCGTCTCGAACTTCCCCGACCACCTGCTGCGTCCTGCACTGCAGATCGCGCCGGAGCTGTTCGCCGACCAGGTGGAGTACCACGCGCACCTGGCGCAGGAGAAGCTGACGGCGACGGCACTCGAGGTCGACCAACCCGGGCCGCAGGCGGGAGAACCTCGCCGCCCTCGAGGTCGACCTCACCGACGCCGCGGCACGTCTGACGCGCGCCGTCGTCGACGAGGGAGGAACAGTCACGGCCGACGTCGCCCGGGCCGTGACCTTCCCCGTGGCGACACAACACGCCTCAGGGTCGCTGTTCGCCACCTTCCGCAGGATCGCGCGGTACCCGGGGTCTTTCGACCTCAGCACCCCGGTGCCCCGTCGGCGGCCCCTCTACGCCCTCACGGTAAGACCTCCGGGCTCCAACGTGGAGAAGCTATCGCCTGGCACTGACAACTGCCGAGCGGCGGACCCGCCTCACCGACCGGTGAAGGTCAGGTAGAGCAGCGCGACGTTGAGGACGATGATCGCCGCGGCGACGAGGATGGCGAGCACGGTCGTCACCGGCTTGTTGACGTGCGTGCCGACGACGGATCGCCGGGCGGTGAAGATCACCAGCGGCACCAGCGCGAACGGGATGCCCATCGACAGCACGACCTGGGAGATCACGAGCGCCCCAGTGGGGTCGATGCCGAGCGCGAGCACGACGAGCGCCGGCAGCGCCGTGACCAGCCGGCGCAGCAGGAGCGGGATGCGGCGGCGCAGCAGTCCCTGCATGATGACCGCGCCCGCGTAGCAGCCGACGGACGTCGAGGCGAGGCCCGAGCACAGCAGGCCGAGCGCGAAGAGCAGGGCGATGCCGGTGCCGAGGTTCGCGCCGATCGCCGCGTGCGCCCCCTCCAGGGTGTCGGTGCCCGCGCTGCCGTGCAGGGCGCTGGCGGCGAGCAGCAGCATGCTGACGTTGACCGCGCCGGCCAGCAGCATCGCGATGCCGATGTCGGCGCGGGTGACCGCGAGGATCTCCTTGCGGTCACCGCGTTCGGGACCGCCGTGCCGGTCGCGCGCGAGCGCGGAGTGCAGGTAGACGGCGTGCGGCATGACCGTCGCGCCGAGGATGCCCGCCGCGAGCAGCACGCTGCCGCTGCCCTCGAAGGCGGGTATCAGCCCACCGGCCGCGGCGCCCGGGTCGGGTGGGTCGACGAACAGGCCGGCCATGAAGCCGCAGGCGATGATCAGCAGCAGCCCCGTCACGACCTGCTCGAACGTGCGCTGCCCACGCTGGTCGCGTACGACCAGGAGCAGCAGCGACACCACTGCGGTGATGACGCCGCCCGCCAGCAGGGGCAGGTCGAACAGCAGGTAGAGCGCGATCGCGCCGCCGACGACCTCGGCGAGGTCGGTCGACACCGCGACCGCCTCGGCCTGCAGCCAGTACGGCAGCCGCGCCGCCCGGGGCAGTCGCGCCCCGAGCACCTCGGGCAGCGACAGACCCGTCACGAGCCCGAGCTTGGCCGAGAGGTACTGCACGAGCCCGGCCATGATGCTCGCCGAGACCACCACCCAGACGAGCAGGTAGCCGTACCTGGCACCGCCGGTCATGTTGGTGGCGACGTTGCCCGGGTCGACGTACGCCACGGCCGCGACGAACGCCGGACCGAGCAGCGTCGAGCGGGCGACGAGACGGGCACCGTAGGCGCGCAGGGTCTCGGTCGTCATGTACGCCTCCGTCCGCTCGCTCACGAACGAGCCTACAATGCCGCCCGGCGCCCGATCCCGGGTTTCAGTCCCAGGTCAGCCCGCCGCCGGTCTGGTACTCGATCACGCGCGTCTCGAAGAAGTTCTTCTCCTTGTGGAGGTCCATCATCTCGGACATCCACGGGAACGGGTTGTCGCTCGCGCCGAAGACGGGTGTCAGCCCGAGCTGGCCGCAGCGCCGGTCGGTGATGAAGCGCATGTACTGCTCGGTGAGGTCGCCGTTCAGACCGAGCAGGCCGTTCGGCATGGTGTCGCGGCCGTACGCCACCTCGAGCTCGCACGCCTCGGCCAGCATCCGCCTGACCTCGGCCTGCAGCTCGTCGTTCCACAGTGACGGGTCCTCGATCTTGATCTGGTTGATCGCGTCGATGCCGAAGTTCAGGTGGATCGACTCGTCGCGCAGGATGTACTGGTACTGCTCGGCGATGCCGACCATCTTGTTGCGCCGGCCCAGCGACAGCACCTGCGCGAAGCCGGTGTAGAACCACATGCCCTCGAAGATCACGTAGAACGCGACGAGGTCGCGCAGGAACGCACGGTCGCGCTCCGGCGTGCCGGTGGAGAACTCGGGGTCCTCCAGGTGCTGGGTGTACTCCAGCGCCCAGGCCGCCTTGTCGGTGATCGACGGCACCTCGCGGTACATGTTGAACAGCTCGCCCTCGTCGAGGCCGAGGCTCTCGCAGATGTACTGGAACGTGTGCGTGTGCACGGCCTCCTCGAACGCCTGCCGCAGCAGGTACTGGCGGCACTCCGGGTTGGTCAGGTGCCGGTACACCGCGAGGACGATGTTGTTGGCGACGAGGCTCTCCGACGTCGCGAAGAAGCCGAGGTTGCGCTTGAGCATCAGCCGCTCGTCGCCGGTCAGGCCGTCGCGCGACTTCCACAACGCGATGTCGGCCTGCATCGACACCTCGGTCGGCATCCAGTGGTTGCTGCAGCCGGCGAGGTACTTGTCCCAGGCCCACTGGTACTTCAGCGGCAGCAGCTGGTTGACGTCGGCCCGCGCGTTGATCATCGCCTTGTCGTCGACGCTCACGCGCGTGCCCTGCCGGTCGATCGCGCCGAGCCCGGTCGTGTCCGTGGTCATGGTCGGTACCACTTCCATCCATGGTGGTTGGGGACCCCAGCGGGGGTCGGGGCACGCATCGGGGACCCCGGTCAGGGCCTGGACCACGACCGGGGTCCCCAACGGTTACTGGCAGGCCTCGCACTCGGGGTCGTCGACGGAGCAGGCGGCGCCCTCGGCGTACGGCTCCTCGGCCGGCGGCTCCGTCACCGTGACGGGCGAGACGGCGTTGAGCCTGCCGTCGGTACCGCGCAGCGTGCTCTTCTCGACGTGCGTGGCGCCCTGCGCGCGCAGGTAGTACGTCGTCTTGAGCCCGCGACGCCAGGCGTAGCGGTAGAGCTCGTCGAGCGCGCGGCCGTTGGGCTGCACGACGTAGAGGTTGAGCGACTGCGACTGGTCGATCCACTTCTGCCGGCACGACGCCGCGTCGACGAGCCAGCGCGGCTCGACCTCGAACGCGGTGGCGTACAACGCCTTCAGCTCGTCGGGCACCCGCTCGATCGGCGCGAGCGAGCCGTCGAAGTACTTCAGGTCGCTCACCATCACCTCGTCCCACAGGCCGCGCGCCTTGAGGTCGGCGACGAGGTGCGGGTTGGTCACGGTGAAGTCGCCGGACATGTTCGACTTCACGAACAGGTTGCGGAACAGCGGCTCGATCGACTGCCCGACCCCGCAGATGTTGGAGATCGTGGCCGTCGGCGCGATGGCCAGGACGTTCGAGTTGCGCATGCCGTCGGTGCGTACGCGCTCGCGCAGATCGGCCCAGTCGAGCCGGGATGTGCGGTCGACGCCGAGGTCGCCGCCGCGCGCCTTGCTCAGCAGGTCGAGCGAGTCGAACGGCAGGATCCCCTTGCTCCACAACGATCCCTCGAACGACTCGTATCTGCCGCGCTCGGCCGCGAGTCGCGACGACGCCGCGATCGCGTAGTAGCTACTTCGACCTGAAAAACCCTGTGGGGTCGTGACGGCGACCTCGGCAGACGGTTGGGCGGCTATCGGTGACCGGTCAGGTGGGCATGATTCATCCCGGTGGGGCTCTTCACGCTGCCAGCGCTCCGACCTTGACCA
>WHST01000061.1 GCA_009379955.1 Streptosporangiales bacterium
CACCTGCGCGGCGAGGTGCGCACTCCCGCCGAACCCGTAGATGCCGAGCCGACCCCCAGTCGGGACGGCGGCACGGATCAATGCCCGATATCCGATGATCCCCGCACACAGCAGCGGCGCCAGCTCGACCTCCGTATAGCCGCCGGGCAGGCGATACGCGTATGCCGCCGGAACCAGTGCAAACTCGGCGTATCCGCCGTCCGCGTCCCAACCCGTGTACCTCGAACGGGCACACAAGTTCTCTGCGCCCCTCCGGCAGTACCGACACGCACCGCAGGTGTGACGCAACCATATGGTCCTCGAGCCGGTTCGATTCCCGTCATCCGCCCCGTGGGGCGCCTTGCGATCACCAACCTGCGAGAATTGCGCATGGCCACCGAGAACCAGCCGTAAGCGCGCTCACCCACCGGACGCGGCTATCGCGGACCGCCGGCGACGCCGCCTGACCTCCACAGAACCTGAGAGCTGCCGGACACGCTGAGTCCTATCTGGAGATGTGGAGCGAGCCTCGTTGGGGGCTCGAACCCGCTTCATCGCCCACCGCGCAGGCCGGCCAGCCCCGGGACACCACTGGAGGCTCCCAGGTCGAACGCTCTCTCGATCACCAGCCGACCGACGAGAACGCCCTGGTCGGACGCGGGACCGTCTATGTGGGCTTCTGCCCTGGGCGCAAACCCGCGACGTCTACAGCAGCGGCAGACGTTTGCGCTGGTGAAGGGCTTGTGCGTAGTGGTCGATACGCCCCTCGGACACCACCTCTACGCACAAGGCCGTAGGTGATCGCCGTGGCGCCCGGCGTCATCCGTGCTCCGATGGCCGCGCACATCAGCCGGTGAGAGCCAGCACGAGCAGTACGGCCGTCGTTGACGTCTCGATGACTGCGCCGTAGACGTCGCCGGTGGTGCCGCCCAGACGGCGGGCAGCGTACGCGGCGAGCAGTCGGGCGAGCAACAGGCCCGTGGCGGTCGCGGCGACCAGCCGGAGAGCCAGGCCCGGTGCGCCCAACGCCGCGGGAAGCGCAGCGAGCAGGAGCACGGCGGCGACGTACCCGTACCTGGCGAGTCTCCCGACGCCACCTGCCACCAGCGCGCCGAAGCCGTCCTCGCGCGCACCGGGGACGCCGGCGATGAGGACGACAGCCACCCGTGCGACGACCACCGCGGCGGCGAACGCGACCGCGGCGGGCGGGCCGGGACCGACCGTCGCGAGTGCGGTGACCTGGGCGAGCACGGTGAGCAGCAGGGCGGCGACGCCCATCGGGCCGATGTCGGAGCGACGCATGATCGCGAGCGCGCCGGCGGCGGGACGGCGGCTGCCCAGGCCGTCCGCGGTGTCGGCGAGCCCGTCCAGGTGCAGGCCACCGGTCAGGCACGCGAGCGAGCCGACGGCGAGCACCGCCGCGAGCAGCCGCCCGGCGGTCGTGTCGACGACCGCGCCGACCGCGTACAGGACCGCACCGCCGACGGCGCCGAGCACCAGTCCCACGACGGGTAACCACAGCAATGCTCTGCCCGCGGCGGGGCGATCGACCTGCGTGGGCGCGGCCACGGGAATCACGGTGAACAGAGCGACCGCGGTACGCCACGCACCCGGACGGCGCACCGTCACCACGACCACCCGTGACGTCGACCGGCCGACTGGTGGCCCGTCATCGCAGCCGGCGCACGATGCCGGCCGTGCACAGCCAGACCTCGTCCGACTCGGCGGCGATCCTGGCGTTCAGCTCGCCGAGCTCGTCGCGGAACCTGCGGCCGGCGGGCGTCGCCGGCACCACACCCGAACCGACCTCGCTGCTCACGGCCACCACGTGACGGACGCTCTTGCGCCATGCGGTCGCCAGGGCGTCGACGCGTGTGGACACGTCGCGGTCGGCGCCGGGGGTTTCCGTCCAGACACCGCACTCGTCCATCACCGACGCCAGCCAGGTCGACAGGCAGTCGACGAGAGCGGGGCCGCCGTCCGCGTCCGCGAGCACCGTGGGCAGATCGAGCGTCTCCGTCGTCGTCCACCCCGCCGGCCGTCGGTCCCGGTGTCGGCGTACGCGTTCGGCCCACTCCTGGTCGTCGGGGCCGGGATGCCGTCCTGTCGCGACGTACTCGACCCGGTCGTGGCCGGCGAGCATCCGTTCCGCCGTCGCCGACTTGCCGGACCGCGACCCACCCAGCACCAGTACCCGGGACGCCGGCGCCACGGACGGCGCGACGTCGCCTGCTGTGAAGCGCGCGACGTCACCGATGACCACGACGGCCGGGTTGACGACGCCGGCCGTGCGGGCGGCGTCGACGAGCCCGCTCAACGGCGCGCTGACGACACGCTGCTGCGGTGTGCAACCATCGACGACGCACGCCGCGGCCAGGTCACCTGGCATGCCGTTCGCGCGCACGCGGTCGACGATCGGCTCCAGGTTCTCCACCGCCATCAGCAGCACCAGCGTCGTGCCCGCCCGGGCCAGCGCCGCCCAGTCGACCGTGCTCCTCGGGTCGTCGGGGGGCACGTGGCCCGACACCACCGCGAACCCCTGCGAGCGGCCGCGGTGCGTCACCGGGATGCCGGCCGCCGCGGGCACCGCCACGGCGCTCGACACCCCTGGCACGACCTCGACGGGCACGCCGGCCGCGGTGCATGCGGTGACCTCCTCCATCCCGCGCCCGAAGACGTACGGGTCGCCTCCCTTGAGCCTGACGACCCTGCGCCCTGCCCTGGCCTGCTCGACAAGCGTCTCGTTGATGCGCTCCTGCCGCATCGCCGCGCCGCCTGGCACCTTCGCGGCGTCGACGACCGCGACATGCGGAGGCAGATCGTCGAGGGCGGCGAGGGGGGCGAGCCTGTCGGTGACGACGACGTCTGCCGCGCGCAGCAGGTCCCTGCCCCGTACGGTGAGCAGCCCCGGGTCGCCCGGCCCGCCACCGACGATCCAGACCCCTCCGCCCCGACTGCCGGTGGCCTCGACGGCGTCGACGGACTCGACCAGCCGGTCGCGCAAGGCGGCGGCGCGCCTCGGGTCCCTGTCCGCGTTGACGGCGACGGTGACGTCCGCCGTACGCCCGACGGCCGGCACCCACGCGGCGGACGCGTCGGCGTCGTCCGCGCGCACGCACCACAGCTGCCGGCGGTCGGCCTCGGCTGCGACCGCCTCGTTGACGGCGGCGTCGTCGGTGCAGGCGAGCACGAGCCACGCGCCGTTCAGGTCGGCCGGCTCGAACGCGCGGCACCGGGCAGCGACGAGTGCGCGCGCGGCGAGGTCGGCGAGCGACGGAGCGAGGTCGGGTGCGACGACGAGCACGTCGGCGCCGGCCGCGCGCAACCCGCCGACTCGCCGTACGGCGACGCTGCCACCGCCGACGACGACGGCACGTCGGCCGCGCAGCTTCAACGAGAGCGGGTAGAGCATCACGCCTTCTCCGAGACGCCGGCGCTGTCGAACGTCGCGACGTCGCGCAGCACCCGCGCGGCCGACTGCACGAGTGGCAGCGCGAGCACCGCGCCCGAGCCTTCGCCGAGCCGCAGGTCGAGGTCGAGCAACGGCCGCAGCCCGAGCACGGTCAGCGCGAGCCGCGCACCCGGCTCGGTCGAGAGGTGCCCGGCGACGAGCGCGTGCGTCACGTCGGGCGCGAACGCGTTCGCCGCGAGCGCCGCCGCTGCGGCGATGACGCCGTCGAGCACGACGGGGATACGCCGCGCCGCCGCTCCGAGCAGGAAGCCGGCGATCGCCGCATGCTCGAGCCCGCCGACGGTTGCCAGCACTCCGACCGGGTCCACGGGGTCGGGCCGGTGCAGCGTGAGAGCGCGCTCGACGGCGTCGACCTTGCGGTCCCAGGTCGCGTCGTCGACACCCGTGCCCCTGCCCGTGACCTCGCGCGCCGGTGCGCCGGTGAACGCGGCGACGAGCGCGGCGGACGGCGTGGTGTTCGCGATCCCCATGTCGCCGGTGAGCAGGCAGCGGTGCCCGGCCGCCGCCAGGTCTGTCGCGGTCTCGATACCGACCTCGATCGCGGCGACGGCTTCCGCGCGTGTCATGGCGGGTTCGACCGTCATGTTCGCGGTGCCCGGCCGCACCTTTCTGGCGAGCAGTGCGGGACCCGGCGGGAGCGAGGCGGCCACGCCTACGTCCACGACCCTGACCTTCGTGCCGGTCTGCGCGGCCACCACGTTCACCACCGCGCCGGACGCGACGAAGTTCGCGACCATCTGCGCGGTCACCTCCTGCGGCCACGGCGTGACGTCCTCGGCGTGCACACCGTGGTCGCCCGCGAACACCGCGACCGCCGCGGGTTCGGGCAGCGGCGGCGGGCACTCGCCCGCGAGCGCCGCGAGCCGAACCGACAGGTCCTCGAGCGCACCGAGCGACCCTCGCGGCTTGGTGAGCCTGTCCTGCCGTTCCCGTGCCGCCGCCGCCGCGGCGGCGTCCCGCGGGCCGATCGCTGCGACCGTCTCGTCGAGCAGACTGCTCATGCGAGCACCTCCTGGAGTGCGTTGACGAAGGCGGTGGACGTCGAACGGTCGCGCACCGTGACACGCAGCCAGTCGGGTCCGAGGCCGGGGAACGTGTCGCCGCGGCGTACGGCGAAACCCCGCTGGCGCAACGCTTCTCGAACCCCCGCACCGTCGTCGACGCGCAGCAGGACGAACGGCGCTCGCGGGTCGGCGACCACCTCGACGCCGGCCAACAGGTCGAGCAGGTGCGCCCGGTCGGCAACGGCCGCTCTGGCCGCCCGCTCCGCCTCGGCGACCGCGTGCGGCTGCGAGCACGCGCGGGCGGCGACGAGCGCAGGCGTGGACACCGCCCACGGCGGCTGGGTCTCCCGCAGCTGCCGCAGCAGCTCCGCGTCGCCGAGCAGGTAGCCGACACGCAGCCCGGCCAGCCCCCAGGTCTTGGTGAGGCTTCGCACCACGAGCATGCCGGGGACGTCGCTCGCGTCGGCGAGGCTCTCCGGCTCGCCGGGCACCGCGTCCATGAACGCCTCGTCGACGACGAGCACGCGTCCCGGCCGGGCGAGCGAACGTACCGCGTCGGCGGGATGCAGCACCGACGTCGGGTTGGTCGGGTTGCCCACCACGACCAGGTCGGCGGTCGCGGGGATCGCGGCGGGTTCGAGGCGGAAGCCGTCCGCCGCGTCGAGGACGACGCGGTCGACGTGACGTCCCGCGGCACGCAACGCCGCCTCCGGCTCGGTGAACTGCGGGTGCACGACCACCGGGTGCTCGGCGCGCAGTGCGCGGGCGACGAGCACGAACGCCTCCGCCGCGCCCGCGGTGAGCAGCACCTCACGCGGCGGGCGGCCGTGCCGTGCCGCGACCGCATGCCACGCCTCGTCGGCACGCGGGTACGCCGCCAGCTCGCAGAGCGATGCCGCCAGCTCGGCACGCAACCACGCGGGCGGAGTGTGCTGACGGACGTTCACGGCCAGGTCGACCAGACCCGGCGCGAGCTCGGCGTCGCCGTGATGGCGCAGCAGCGCGTCAACCGTCATGGCTGTGAGCGTGCGCATGGTGCTGGTGGGCGGGGTCGTCGGGATGGTGGTGCGGTGTCTGCGGCCTGCCGACCTTGTCGGCGAAGCCAGGCACGGCGACGCGGTAGACGCAGGTGTCGCAGTTCATCCTGATGTCGCCGTGCACGGCCTCCTGGTAGCGCTCGAGGACAAGGTCGGCGAGCTCGTCGCTGTCGCCGACGAGCCCGGCCACCCGCACGTCGATGCCGGGATGCGCGCCGGCGAACTCCTCCGACTGGGTGACGATGCGGTCAGGCAGCACGCCGGGGAACAGGAAGTACGGCGCGACGACCACACGTTCGGCACCGAGCCTGCGCACCTTGTCGAGCGCCGCCGGCACGGAGGGCTCGGCCAGCGAGACGAACGACGGCTCGACCCCCGCGTACCCCCTGCCCTCCCACAGCAGCCGCGCGACCTTGGCGACCTCCGCGTTGGCGTCGGGGTCGGTGGAGCCGCGGCCGACGAGGACGACGTAGGTGCCCGCACGGTCGGCGCCGTCGAGCGCGGTGTCGACGCGGTCGGCCATCACGTCCTGCAGCGCCGGGTGCGGCCCCAGCGGACGCCCGTAGCTGTACCGCAGGCCGGGGTGACGCACCTGTTCGCGGGCCATCGCACCTGGGATGTCGCCCTTGCCGTGCCCGGCCGCGGTCAGCACCAGCGGCACGGTCACCATCTCGAGGTGTCCCGCGGCGACCACCTTCGCCACCGCGTCCGTGACCGGTGGCGGCGCGAGCTCGATGAACCCGCCCTCCACCACACGGTCGGCGGCGCGCGCCCTGACCCGGTCGACGAACCTGTGGAAGGCGTCGACGCCGGCGGCGCTGCGCGTGCCGTGGCCGACGATCAGCAGGGGCAGGGAACCGTCCATCAGCTGTCCTCCAGGTAGAGCAGGGCGTTCAGGGCGGCCGCCGCGACGGCGGAGCCACCTTTCTCACCGCGGTTGCTCACCGCGGGCAGTCCACTGGCGCGCAGGTCGCGCTTCGATTCGACGGCACCGACGAACCCGACGGGCAACCCGACGACGAGCGCGGGCCGGACGCCGAGCGCGAGGATCTCCGTCAGCGCGGTGGGCGCATTGCCTACGACCCACACCGCGCCCGGGCCGACGTCGCCGTACGCGAGCCGCACCGCGGCCGCGGACCTGGTGACGCCTTCGCCGGCGCGTGCGTCGCGGATGCGACAGACCACGTCGTGGGCCGTGATGCCCGCGGCCACCATCTCGACGTCGGCGACCACGGGTGCTCCGGAACGCAACGCCGCCGCGCCGCGGACGAGGTCGACCTCCTCGCACGCCAGGTCGGTGACGTAGTCGAGGTCGGCGCTCGCGTGCACGACCCGTTCCACGACCGCTCTGGTCAGCGGCGGCAACCGTCCGGTGTCGACACGAGACCGGAGGATCTCGTACGACTCCCGCTCGATCGCGCTGACCGTACGCGTCATCGCGACGCTCCGTACTTCCGCTCGAGGCCGCCTACCCGCCAGGCGACCGCGGCACCCAGCCAGGCGACCAGGAACACGCCGACGATGACGTACCCGAGCAGCTCGAAGTGGTCGCCGAGCGACGCGTACGCGGCGACGGGTCCGGCGACGTGCGCCTGGTCGGCGAGCAGCCCCGCGAGGTACACGGTGCCTACGAAGAGCGCCACGACGACGGTCATACCCGTCGTGGCGAGGTTGTAGTAGAGCTTGCGCGCCGGGCTGCGGAAGGCCCACGAGTACGCCCGCGTCATCAGCAGGCTGTCGAACGTGTCGAGCGCGCTCATGCCCGCGGCGAACAGCAGCGGCAGGGTGAGCACCGCGAGCGCGGGCAATGCGCCTGCCGTCGCGGTGCTCGCCGACAGGGTCAGCAGGGTGACCTCGGAGGCCGTCTCCAGCCCGAGGCCGAACAGCAGGCCGACGGGGAACATGTGCCAGGAGGAACGGATCAGGCTGCGTGCGCGCCCGCCGAGCATCCGGTTCATCAGGCCGCGGTTGACCAGCTGCAGCTCGAGCTCACGCTCGTCCAGCTCGCCTCGGGTCATCCTGCGCCACAGCTTCGCGACGCCGACGAGGACCATCGCGTTGAGTACGGCGACGAGGAGCAGGAACGTCATCGCCACGAACGCGGCGACCACGGTGCCGTACGAGCGGAACGCGTCGACCCCCGCCGACGTGGCCGCACCCGCGGCGACCGCGACGACCAGCGAGAGGGCAAGCACCACGGAGGAGTGGCCCATCGCGAAGAAGAAGCCGACGCCGACAGGTCTGCGGCCGCGTTGCAGCATCAGCCTGGTCGTGTCGTCGATCGCCGCGATGTGGTCGGCGTCGAACGCGTGCCGCACACCGAGCGCGTACGCGAGCGAGCCGGCGCCGGCGAACGTGGTCGCGGCGGCGAGGTTGGAGGCGTAGTAGAGGTACAGCGACCAGCCGGCGACGTGGATGAGCGCGATCACACCCACCATGCCGGACAGCCGCAGCCGCTCCGCCCTGCTCCACCTGCCGGCGGCAGCCTCGGTCATGTCGGTGCCCCTTCCGTGGTGAGGGTGATCGCGTCGACAGGGCAGATCTCGACGCACTCGCCGCAGTCGGTGCAGCGGTCCTCGAGGACGACGAGCTCGCCGCCCTCGGGTCTGATCGCGCGTTCCGGGCAGGTGAGCAGGCAGGCGCCGCAGCCCTGACACGCGGTGATCACGGCAGCCATCGGTACCCCCGCGGTGTCACCATCCGCCCGGCCCTGAGCCGGGTCTGCGAGCTGCCGACCACGACGACGCACGACATGTCCACGCGGCCGACGTCGAGCTCGGCGAGCGTGGTCAGTTCCACCCGCTCGCCCGGACGGCTCGCGTCACGCACCACGCCGAGGGGCGTCGACGGCGGCCGGTGCTCGGCCAGGACGGCGAGTGCCTTGCCCAGCTGCCAGTCGCGGCCGCGGCTGCGCGGGTTGTAGAAGGTGACGACCAGGTCCGCCTCTGCCGCGGCTCGCGTCCTACGCTCGATGACCGGCCACGGCGTGTGCAGGTCGGACAGCGAGACGACGGCGTGGTCGTGGCCGAGCGGGGCACCGAGCAGCGCGGACGCCGCGAGGTTCGCCGTGACGCCTGGCACGACGACCACGTCGATGTCGTCGCCCGCGACGTCGAGCGCCGGGCTGGCCATCGCGTACACACCGGCGTCACCCGACCCGATCAGCGCGACGGCATGCCCTGCCGCGGCCTCGCCGACGGCGGCACGTGCCCGCTCCTCCTCGGAACCGAGACCACTCTCCAGCACACGTGTCCCCGGCCGGAACAGGTCGCGCACCTGGGCCACGTACTGGTCCAGCCCGACGACGACAGACGCACGACGCAGCTCAGCGACGGCCCGTGGAGTGAGCAGGTCGCGGGCACCGGGACCGAGACCGACCAGCGCCAACCGGCCGCGGGGCCGGACCCTCGCCACGGCGACCGTGGCCATCGCCGACTTGCGCTTCTGCACGACCAGCTCCGCACCCTCGACGAGGGCCGCGGCCTCGGCGACGCTCGCCGTGCCCACCGCGGCAAGCGCCGCGTCGCTGGGGTTCGGCACCTCGACGGAGGCGAGCCTGAGCGCCGAGTACGTGCGCACCGGCCAGCCGTTCCTCGCCGCGGCCCCGGCGATGCCCCACTCGTCGCGCTTCGCGTCGACCGTGACCACCGCACACACCGACAGCGGCGAGAAGCCGGCGTCCTCCAGGGCCGTGCGCACGAGCGCGTCGACCTCGTCGACGCCGACACCGCGGCTGGCTCCGACGCCGACGACGAGCGCGGGTGGGCGGAGGACGACGGTGGTGGGGTCGGTGGCGACGAGCCTCTCGGTGACGACGACGCTGTGCGTGCCGGAACCGCCGACGTTGGGCGGGAACGCGGGCAGCGGCCAGGTCGCGTCCGCCGCCAACCGCACCCGGCTGCCGTCGAGCATCGCCCTGCTCACCGCCGCGACGGCACCCTCCACGGGCCAGCCGAGGGTGTCGAGGCCGGGGACGCCGCTGGCGTCGGTCGCCGTGGTGACGACCGGTTCGGCGCCGAGGACGTCGGCGACCCGTGCGGCGAGCGCGTTGGCGCCGGCACCGTGACCGCCGAGGAGCGCGACGGCGTGCCTGCTCCGTTCGTCGACGCACACCACGGCAGGGTCATCGTGCTTGTCCTCGAGCAGCGGCGCGACGAGCCGCACGGTCGCTCCTGTCGCGAGGAAGCAGACGAGCGCGTCGCACTCCCGCCAGGCGTCGGCCAGCGCGGCCACCGGGTAGTCGCGCGTGCCGTCCGGCCACGCCTCGGCCAGCCGCGTGGCAGCAATGCGTCCCGCCGCGGTCGCGGACACCAGGCCGATCATCCGACCCACCTCCCGCACAGCAGCAGCACAGGGTTGGTCGCGGCCAGACGGTGCGTGCCGTCGGGCAGCTGCGCGAGCCTGGACGCCTGCAGTTGCATGCCCTCGACGGCGTAGCCGGCCGCCGTCAGCGCGTCAGCCGTCACGCCGACGCGCTCGAGCGCGACGAGCGCGACGACCACTCGCGCCGGACGCCGTGCCGCCACCGCGGCGACGACCTCGGGACCGCCGCCACCGACGAACACCGCGTCGGGGTCTGGCAGGTCGGGGAGCGCCGCGAGCGCCTCGCCGTGGACCACCTCGACCTGCACGTCGTGGCGCGCGGCGTTCTTCTCGACGTGTGCGCACTGCTCCGCGTCCCTGTCGACCGCGACGACCGCCGCGCCGAACCGCGCGCACTCGACCGCGACGGAGCCGCTGCCCGCGCCGACGTCCCAGACGAGTGAGCCCGTGCCGGGACCGAGCCACGCCAGCACCTGCGCCCGCACCTCGGCCTTGGTGACCATCGAGTCGCGATGCTCGAACGCGTCGTCGGGCAACGCCCAACCCGCCGGTGTCACGGGTCCCGGCCACAGCCAACCGCGCGGTGTGACGGCGCCGGCGGCCAGCACCAGCACCACGTTCGGGTCGTGCCACGTCCGCGTCGCGGCCTCGGCAGGCGTGCACACCACGACCCGTTCCTCCGGGGTGCCGAGACGCTCCGCGACGTGCAACGTGCGCGGCACGCCGGCGAGCGCGGCGGCCAGCTCGGCCGGACCCGCGCCCGAGGTGGTGAGCACCGCGACCTTCGCGTGCGCGCGGCAGGCGTTGACCGCGGGACGCAGGTCCCTGCCGTGCGCGCTGACGACGAGCGCGTCGTCCCACGACATGCCGGCGCGTGCGAACGCCTGCGCGACCGAGGAGACCGCAGGCACCACCTGGAGGTCCCATCCGCGTTCGCGCAGCGCGCGCACGATGCCGAAGAAGCCTGGGTCCCCTGACGCGAGCACGACCGCGTCACCTTCGTGCGCGGCGAGCGCGTCGAGCCCGCTCGACAGGTCACCGAGCACCGCGGTACGGGTACCGGCGGGCAGCGGGACGGAGTCCAGGTGCCTGCGTGCACCCACCACGAGCCTGGCAGACGCCAGCGCGCGCGACGCATCGGGCGCGAGCGCCGTACCGTCGAGACCGATGACCGTGATCACGCCGCGCGCACCCACTCGGGTCGGGTCGCCGCGACAACGGTGCGCCCGCTGAAGTCGACCATCGCCACGTCGGCGTCGAGACGCTCCCCGCTCGCCCGGACCAGCACCGAACGCACCCGCGCGCAGATGACGTCACCGACGCGGCGCAACAGGCCCTCGCGTTCCCAGATCTCGTACGCGTGCCTGCCGGTGTTGGCGGCCGCGACGGTCACGACGGTCTCGTCGTCTCCGCCGGCAGCACGGGTCAGCTCGGCGAGCAGGTCGAGGTCGACCTTGGAACGCGTGTAGTGCGTCATCAGGACTCCCGCGGAGAGCTTGGCCAGCTTGCCCGCCATGCCGACGAACACGACTCGCTGGACCCCGACCTCGCACGCCCGACGGATCGCGGCACCGGTGAAGTCGCCGACCTCGACGAAGCACACGTCCGCGACGTCGGGCAGCAACGCCATCGCGCCCTGCTCGGTACGGCCACCGGTGCACAGCACGACGGTCCGTTCGCCCTGTGCGGCCATCACGGACACGGCCTGCTCGACGCTCGCCCGCCAGGACGCGGTGGAGAACGGGCGCACGATGCCGGTAGTGCCGAGGATCGAGATGCCGCCGAGGATGCCGAGCCGCCGGTTCGTCGTCTTGCGCGCCATCCGCTCGCCGTCGGGGACGGAGACGACCACGTGCACGCCGCCGGCGTCCAGGTCCACGACCTCGCCGACCGCCTGCCGGATCATCGCGCGGGGCGGGCCGGTGATGGACGGCTCACCGACCGGGATGCCGAGCCCGGGCTTGGTGACGATTCCGACGCCCTCGCCGCCCTCGAGACCGACGCCAGGCTCGTCGCGCCACGACACGGTCACGGTGAGGTGCGCGCCGTGCGTGACGTCGGGGTCGTCACCCGCGTCCTTCACCACGACCGCCGTCGCGCGTGCCTCGTCGTAACGACAGCTGTGCACGTCGAACCGCACGCGCCGGCCGCTCGGGATCGCGACCTCCACCTCGTGTTCCTGACGCTGGTCGCGTAACGCGGACGTCGCCGCCTTCGCCGCCGCGGACGCGCAGGTGCCCGTGGTCCAACCGGTACGCAACGCCTTCTGTCGCACCTTCGCGGTACGCGGCAGATCCGGCTCGCGGATCTCGGGTTCGGTCATGACCGGTTCTCCCGCAACGCGCGCCGCGCCTCCCGGTCCGCCTTGCGGTAACCGTGGAAGTGGCCAGGGTGGTAGAGGTGCGACCGGGTACCGGCCGCGCCGAGGGCGGCTCCGACGAGGAACAACGTGTGCTTCCACAGCTTGTGCGCCTTCACCGTCGACTCCAGCGTGTCGACGGTGCAGGTGACGACGAGCTCCTCGGGCCAGGTCGCCTGGTACGCCACCACGACCGGCGTCTCCGGCGCGTAACCGCCGTCGAGCAGCTCCTGCCGCAGCTGCCCCGACCTGGCGGCGGCGAGGAACACCGCCATCGTCGTGCGGTGTCTGGCGAACTCGCGTACCTCCTCGCTCGGCGGCATCGGCGTCTTGCCGCCGCCGAGCCTGGTCAGCACGACCGACTGCGCGACCTCGGGCACGGTCAGCTCGCGGTCGACGATCGCGGCGACGGCGGAGAACGCGCTCACCCCGGGGACCGTCTCGTGCGCGAGACCGAGCTCGTCACACAGCTCGCGCTGCTCCTGCACCGCACCCCACAGCGCGGGGTCGCCCGAATGGATACGCGCGACGACGAGCCCGTCGCGCAAGGCCCGCTCGTAGAGCGGACGCACACCTTCGAGCGGCAGCTGCGCGGAGTCGACGATCTCGGCGCCCGGCCTGGCGTGCTCGAGCACGTCGGCGTGCACGAGGCTGGCCGCCCACACCACGACGTCCGCGGCCGCGATCGCCCGCGCAGCGCGCAACGTCAACAGGTCTGCGGCACCCGGCCCGGCGCCGACGAACCACACCTTCGCGGTCACAGCTTCCCTCCCCTGCTCGATCTGCGGCCAGGCACCAGCAGGGTGGCGAGGTACGGCGCAGTACCGGTGACGGCGGCCGCCGGCCTGATCTCCTCATCCGGGAGGCCCAGGCTCGCGCCGTACACGGCGGTGTCGAGCCGGCCGGCCTCGTCGACGGCCTCGAGCATCTCGGGCAGGTGTCGGCCGCCCTTGTAGCCGACGACGGTGTCGAACCGCGCGAGCGCGTCGCGGAACCTGCCGACGCCGGCCGTCAGCGGGAACAGCGCCAGGGTCTCCCTGCCCTCGCACAGCACCACGCCGCTGCGCGCCGCGAGGTCCTGCATCGCGGTGATGCCGGGCACCGTCTCCACACCGACGCCGGGAACGCGCTCGCGCACGGTCTGCGCGAGGTAGGTGAAGGTCGAGTACACGTTGGGGTCGCCGATGGTGGCGAACGCGACCGTCGCCGCGCCTTCGCCGTACGCGGTGACGACGGCGTCGGCGGCCGCGTCCCAGGCCGCCTCGCGACGCGTGCGGTCGGTGCGCTCGTTCAGCGCGAAGACGGTGCGACGCACCCTGTCGTGATCGACGTGCGCGCGTACCGTCACCTCAGCGCGGCCCGGTTCGTCGGGCGCGAGCACCGGCACGAGCACCAGGTCTGCGGCACACAGCTCGCGGACCGCCTTGACCGTCACCAGCTCCGGGTCGCCTGGGCCGACACCCACACCCACCAGCCGCCTCATCGCGCCGCCTCGAGCAGACGGATGGCGCGTGCGGGGTCGGCAGCCCAGTGCAGGTGCAGGTAGGACGCATGCACGTTGCCGTGGACGAAGCCCTCGCGGCGGTCACCGATCCGCCAGGCCGGCGGGTCGCTGTGTGCGGGTTCGACGACGGTGCGGTGGAACTCGTGCGCCGCGACCTTCGCACCGGCCGGCGCGACCACCGAGTCCATCGCCGCCACTGCCTCGCCGTAGCCGAGGGAGAGCCGCTCCGTCATCCTCGCCTTCGCGTCGACGACGCCGCACATGGCAGCCCCGTCCAGCTCGCGGGTGAGGTACAGGAGTCCCGCGCACTCCGCGACGATGGGAGCGCCCGAGGCGGCGAGCCGGTGCACGTCCGCGCGCAGCGGCTCGTTGGCGGACAGCTCGCCCGCGTACACCTCGGGAAAGCCACCGCCCATGACGAGCGCCGCGGTTCGGTCCGGCAGCGCCTCGTCGTGCAGCGGGTCGAACGTCACGACGTCGGCGCCGGCCGCGGCGAGCAGCTCGGCCGTCTCCGCGTAGGAGAAGGTGAACGCCCGGCCACCGGCGACAGCCACGACGGGACGCCCCGGCACCGGCTCGACCTCGGGCGTCCACGGCCCGACCGCGAGCGGACCCGCCGTAGCCGCCAGCGCGACCACAGCGTCCAGATCGACGGATTCGGCGACGACGGCACCGAGCCGCTCGACCAGCGCGACCGCCTCGTCCGCCCGCTCGACAGCAGGCACGAGACCAAGGTGCCGTGACGGCGTCACGACGGCGTCGGTCCTGCGCAGCGCGCCGAGCACCGGTATGCCCGCGTCGGCGAGCGCGGTGCGCAGGATCTCCTCGTGTCGGTCGGACGCGACCTGGTTCAACACGATGCCACCCACCCGCACCCGCGTGTCGTACGACGCGAACCCGGCGACGACCGCGGCGACCGAACGCCCCTGCGCGGACGCGTCGACGACAAGCACGACGGGCGCGTCGAGCAGCCGTGCGACATGGGCCGCGGACCCGTACGACGTCGTGCCCCGCCCGTCGAACATGCCCATCACACCCTCGACGACTGCGACATCGGCGCCCGCGGCGCCGTGCAGGAACAGCGGCCCGACGAGGTCCTCGCCGCACAGCACGGGGTCGAGGTTGCGACCTGGCCGGCCGCAGGCGAGCGCGTGGTAGCCGGGGTCGATGTAGTCGGGCCCGACCTTGTGCCCGGAGACGGCAAGCCCGCGCGACCGCAACGCGGCCATCAGCCCGGTGGCCACCGTCGTCTTGCCGTGCCCGGAAGCGGGCGCGGCGACGACGAGTCGAGGGGCTCGGCTCATGCGGGGCCGCCTCCTCGAGTCACCACTCGATCCCCCGCTGGCCCTTCTGGCCCGCGTCCATCGGGTGCTTGACCTTCGTCATCTCGACGACCAGGTCGGCCGCCTCGACGAGGCGTGGGTCGGCGTTGCGTCCGGTGACGACGACGTGTTGCTGGCCGGACAGGTCGCGCAGCGTCGTCACGACATCGTCGACGTCCACCCAGCCCCACTTCATCGGGTAGGTGAACTCGTCGAGCACGTAGAACCGGTATGCCTCCGCGGCGAGATCGCGCTTGACCTGTGCCCAGCCCTCACGGGCGTCGGCGGCGTGGTCGTCCGTCGAGCCGCGGTGCCTGATCCAGGACCACCCCTCGCCCATCTTGTGCCAGGCGACGGTGCCGCCCTCCCCCGTCTGCTCGTGCACCCGGCCGAGCGCACGCAGCGCCGCCTCCTCGCCGACCTTCCACTTCGCGCTCTTGACGAACTGGAACACCGCGATCGGCCAGCCCTGATTCCACGCCCGCAACGCGAGCCCGAACGCGGCCGTCGACTTGCCCTTCATCTCGCCGGTGTGCACGATCAGGAGCGGACGGTGCCTGCGCTGTCTCGTGGTGAGCCCGTCGTCGGGGACGACGAGCGGCTTCCCCTGTGGCATCAGGCAGCCTCCTTGACGGCTCGGACGGTGGACGCCAACGACTGCGCGGCGAGCTCGTCGAGCCGCAGCACGCTGCCGCCCAGCGCGCCGGCCAACGTCCCCGCGAGACCGAGCCGCACCGGCCCTGACTCGCAGTCGACGACGACGCTCGCGACGTCCGCGGCGACGAGCAGGCCCGCCGCGTCGTACGCGGCGTCGAGCGGGCGGGTGCCACCGGTCGCGCGCCCGTCGGTGACGAGCACGAGCAGCGGCCGGCGGGCCGGGTCGCGCAGTCGTTCGACGCGCAACACGTCGTGCGCGCGTACGAGACCAGCGGCCAGCGGCGTGCGGCCACCGGTCGGCAGCACCGTCAACCGCGCCGCGGCAGCGTCGACCGAGGACGTCGGCGGCAGCGCGGTCTCCGCGCTCGTGCCGCGGAACGTCACCAGGCCGACCTTGTCGCGCCGCTGGTACGCGTCGAGCAACAGCGACAGCACGGCGCCCTTGACCGCGCCCATCCGCGCCCGTGCCGCCATGGACCCGCTGGCATCGACGACGAACAGCACCAGGTTGCTCTCCCTGCCCTCGTGCCTCGCCTCCCGCAGGTCGTCGCGTCGCAGCAGCAGGCCGGGTCCGGTCCTGCCACGGGAGTGCTGGTACGGCGCCGCGGCCGCAAGCGTCGCGGGCACATGGAGCCGCGTCACCCGGCCGCGCGGCGCTCGGGAACCGGTGACCCGCCCTCGCTCGGTCGAGGCCCGCGACCGCCGGCCGGCGGCACCCTCGCCGACGCCCGGTACCTCGAGCCGTCGCACGGCGAACGTCGCACCAGGCGCGGCCGTCGAGGCGGCGGCGGGCGCCGACGCAGGCTCCGCCTCGTGGCTCGCCGGGTCGGCGCCGTCGCCCGCCGGCGTCTCCGCAGACGACGGTCCGCCGGAACCGGGATCGTCGCCGTCGGAGTCCTCGGTGCGCCGGCCGCCACCCGGCCCGTCGCCGTCCGGGTCGGGGTCGTCGGCGGCCTCGGCCAGCGCCTGGTCGAGGTGCTCCTCGTCCAGGTCGGGCGCGTCGAACGGGTTACGCCTGCGACGGTGTGGCAGCGCGAGCCGCGCCGCGACTCTGACGTCGTCGGCCGTCACCTCGGACCTGCCGTGCCACGCCGCGTGCGCGAGCGCCGCCCGCGTCGTGACGATGTCGGCGCGCAGACCGTCGACGTCGAATGCCGCGCACACCGAGGCGACCTGGCGCAGCGCCGCGTCCGTCAGCACCACGGCCGGCAACAGGCGCCTCGCCTCGACGATCCGTTGCGCGAGCTCGTCCTCGGCCGCCTCCCACGAACGTGCGAACGCGACCGGGTCGGCATCGTAAGCGAGCCGGCGCCTGACCACCTCGGCACGTCTCTCGGTGTCCTTGGGCGCGGCGACGTCGACGGTGAGGCCGAACCGGTCGAGCAGCTGCGGACGCAGCTCGCCCTCTTCCGGGTTCATCGTGCCGACGAGCAGGAACCGCGCGGCGTGCCGCACCGAGACGCCCTCGCGTTCCACGTACGCGGTGCCGAGCGCGGCGGCGTCGAGCAGCAGGTCGACCACGTGGTCGTGCAGCAGGTTGACCTCGTCGACGTAGAGCACGCCCCTGTGCGCGGCCGCGAGCAGGCCGGGCTCGTACATCTTGACGCCTTCGGTGAGCGCGCGTTCCACGTCCAGCGAGCCGACCACCCGGTCCTCGCTCACGCCCACGGGCAGCTCGACCAGGCGCGCGGACCGCACGTCGGTATCGACGACGCCATGCGGGCCGTCGACGCAGTCAGGGTCGGGAGCCGCCGGGTCGCAGGAGAACCTGCACCCGCCGACCACGTCGACGCCTGGCAGCACCGCGGTCAGTGCGCGCACCATCGTCGACTTCGCCGTGCCCTTCTCCCCCCGGACGAGGACGCCGCCGATCGCCGGCGACACCGCGTTGAGCACCAGGGCGAGGCGCGAGTCGTCCATCCCGACGATCGCGCTGAGCGGGTAGTTCATCCGTCCCCTTCCAGATCGCCTTCGAGCTCCAGGTATGTCTCCCGCAGCTGCTCCAAGGTGTCCGCGTCCGGCTCGGCCCACAGCCCACGCTCCGCGGCCTCGAGCAGCCGTTCCGCGATGCCGCGCATCGCCCACGGGTTGGAGCGGCGCATGAAGTCAGCCATCTGCTCGTCGAACACGTAAGACGACGCGAGCTGCTCGTACATCCAGTCGTCGACGACGCCCGCGGTCGCGTCGTAGCCGAAGAGGTAGTCGACGGTGGCGGCCAGCTCGAACGCGCCCTTGTAGCCGTGCCGCTGCATCGCCTGCATCCACCGCGGGTTGACGACACGGGCGCGGAAGACGCGCTTGGTCTCCTCGGCGAGTGTCCGCGTGCGCACCTGGTCAGGTACCGCGGAGTCCCCGACGTACGCCGCCGGCGAGCTGCCGGTGAGCTGCCTGACCATCGCGACCATGCCGCCGTGGAACTGGAAGTAGTCGTCGGAGTCGACGATGTCGTGTTCGCGGGTGTCCTGGTTCTTCGCCGCGACCGAGATGCGCCGGAACGCGCTCTCCATGTCGGCACGGGCGTCGCGACCGTCCAGGCCCCGCCCGTACGCGTAGCCGCCCCACACTGCGTACACCTCGGCGAGGTCGGCATCGGTACGCCAGTTGCGCGCGTCCATCAACGGCAGCAGGCCCGCGCCGTACGCGCCGGGCTTGGACCCGAAGATGCGTGTGGTGGCGCGGCGCCTGTCGCCGTGCGTTCGTTCGTCCTCGGTGACATGCGCGCGCACGTAGTTGTCCTCGGCGGGCTCGTCGAGGTCGGCGACGGCACACACCGCCTGGTCGAGCATCGCGACGACGTGCGGGAACGCGTCGCGGAAGAAGCCGGAGATGCGCACGGTCACGTCGATCCGCGGCCTGCCGAGCTCGGCGAGTGGCGTCACCTCGATGCCGGTGACCCGTCGCGACGCGTCGTCCCACACCGGCCGAACGCCGAGCAGCGCGAGTACCTCCGCGATGTCGTCGCCCTGGGTACGCATCGCCGACGTGCCCCAGACGGTGAGTCCGACGGACCGCGGGTACTCCCCCGTGTCCGCGACGTGCCTGTCGACCAGCGAGTCGGCGAGCGCGGCGCCGACGTCCCACGCGTTGCGCGAGGGGACGCCCTTCGGGTCGACGGAGTAGAAGTTGCGGCCCGTGGGCAGCACGTTGACCAGGCCGCGGGTGGGAGAACCCGACGGTCCCGCGGGCACGTAGCCACCGTCGAGCGCGTGCAACAGGTTGGCGACCTCGTCGGTGGTGCGCTCGAGCCGTGGCACCACCTCGGCGGCGGCGAACTCCAGCACGCGCACCACGTCCGGCACGTCGCGGCCGAGCAGCTCGGCGGTCACGGCGGCCGCCTTGCCCGCGTCCCAGCCGCTGGTGTCCATGCTCGCGACGAGCTGCCGCGCCAACGTCTCGACCAGGTCGACCGCGTCGGCACCCGTCACGCTCGGCCCCTCGACCAGCTCGACGAGCGCGGCGGGCACGTCCACGTGAGCACCGGCACCGGCGAGCAGCGCGCGCTCGTCGAGACCGAAGCCGGCGGCGAGCGCCGCGCGCAGACCCGGCAGCGCCGCGCGGCCGCCCCACACCTGCGTCGCGCGCAGCACCGCGAGCACGGTGTCGACGCGCTGCTCGCCGGCGGGTGCGTTGCCCAGGATGTGCAGCCCGTCCCGGATCTGCACGTCCTTGACCTCGCACAGGTAGCCGTCGACGTGCAGCACGAAGTCGTCGAACTCGTCCTCGCCCGGCACCTCGTCCTGGTGCAGGTCGTGGTGCAGCTGCGCCGCCTGGATCAGCGACCAGACCTGCGCGCGGACGGTGGGCAGCTTCGCCGGGTCGAGCGCCTGGACGGTCGCGTACTCGTCGAGCAGCTGCTCGAGCTTCGCCAGGTCGCCGTAGGTGTCCGCACGCGCCATCGGCGGGATCATGTGGTCGACCACGGTGGCGTGTGCGCGTCGCTTCGCCTGAGTGCCCTCGCCGGGGTCGTTCACGATGAACGGGTAGACCAGCGGCAGGTCGCCGAGCACGGCGTCGGGTGCGCAGTCCGCGGAGAGCCCGAGTCCCTTGCCGGGCAACCACTCCAGCGTGCCGTGCTTGCCGAGGTGCACGACGGCGTCGGCGCCGAACGTCTCGTCTAGCCATCGGTACGCGGCGAGGTAGTGGTGGCTCGGCGGCAGGTCGGGGTCATGGTAGATCGCCACCGGGTTCTCGCCGAACCCGCGCGGCGGCTGGATCATCAGCACGACGTTGCCGAACCGCAGCGCCGCGAGCACGATCTCACCACCGTCGACGTACAGCTCGCCCGGCGGATCGCCCCAGTGCCCACGTACGGTCTCACGTAGCGCTGTGGGCTGCCTGGCGAACCAGCGCTGGTAGTCGGCGAGCGGCACGCGGAACGGCGCGACGGCGAGCTGCTGCTCGGTCAGCCACTCGACGTCGTGACCACCCGCGGCGATCAGCCGGTGCACGAGCTCGTCGCCGTCCTCGGGGAAGCCGTCGCCGAGGTCGTAGCCGGCCTCTCGCAGGGCGCGCAGCAGGACGACGGCGGACGCGGGCGTGTCGAGACCGACGGCGTTGCCGACCCTGGCGTGCTTCGTCGGGTACGACGACAGCACCACCGCGAGCCGCTTGTCCGCGTTCGGCACGTACCGCAGCCGGGCGTAGCGCACGGCGATGCCGGCGACGCGCGCGGCGCGTTCCTCGTCGGCGACGTAGACGGGCACGTCGCCTTCACCGGTCTCCTTGAACGAGAACGGCACCGTCACCAGGCGGCCGTCGAACTCCGGTATCGCCACCTGCATCGCGGCGTCCATGGGCGTGAGCGCGGCGTCCGACGCGAGCCACGTCTGCCGCGACGAGGTGAGGCAGAGCCCTTGGACGACGGGCACGTCCAGCGACGCGAGCGCGCCGACGTCCCAACCGTCCTCGTCACCGCCCGCCGTCGCGTCGCCTGCCACGGCACCGCCGGCGGCCAAGACGGTGACGACGAGCGCGTCGAGGCCGCCGAGCAGGTCGTACACCTCGGCGTCCGCGGAACGCAGCGAACCGCAATAGACGGGCAACGCGTTGGCGCCCGCCGCCTCGACGGCATCGGCGAGCGTCTCGACGAAGCCGACGTTGCCGGAGACCGCGTGCGCGCGGTAGAAGACGATGCCGACCGTCGGGCGGTCGGCGCGCTGCTCGCGTTCGCCGTGCACGCCGCACGTCGGCAGGGCCCTGGGCGGCTCGAAGCCCTCGCCGGTGAGCCTGATCGTGTCGGACAGGAAGCCGGCCAACTGCGCCAGGTTGTCCGGCCCGCCCTCTCGCAGGTACGCGAGCGCCTCCTTCGCGACGCCCGCAGGAACGGTCGACAGCGCCATCAGCTCGGCGTCCGGCGCGGACTCACCGCTCAGCACCACCACCGGCAGACCGGAGTCGAGCACCCCACGCAGACCCTGCTCCCAGCTGCGGCTGCCGCCGAGCAGACGGACGACCACGCAGTACGCGCCGTCGAGCAACGCGGGCACGTCGCCAGGCTCGGTGCGTGCAGGGTTTGCCAGCCGCCATGGCGCACCGCTCGACCTGGCCGCCAGCAGGTCGGTGTCCGCGGCGGAGAGCAGGACGATCATGGTGCTCCCGGTGGTAGGCAGGGCAGGTCGCTCGGCGGGCCCTGGTCGAGCAGCCGCGACAGCGCCTCGGTGTCCATGTGCTCGGCGACCAGGTCACCGAGCACGTCCAGCCGGCGTTCCCGCACCTCGGCGAACGTCACGTCGCCCGCGACGAACCTGCGTCCGGCCTCGGCGGCGACTGTGCGCAGCAACGCGCGCCTGAAGGCGTCGCACTCGAGCACGCCGTGCCAGGTCGTGCCGCGGACAGCGCCCACCGCGCAACCGCCGAGGAAGTCGTCGCCGCCCGTCGCCTCGACGACACCGTGGTGGATCTCGTATCCCTCCACGGGTTCGCCGAACGCCGAGCCCGCGGTGCGGCCGAGGACCTTGCGCGTGCCGAACCGTGTCACGGCCGGCAGCAGCCCGAGCCCGGGTACGACGCCGGCGCCGCTCTCCACGTCGTCGTGGATCTCGCCCGCCAGCATCTGGTAGCCGCCGCAGATGCCGAGCACCGGCCTGCCGGCCGCCGCGCGTCGCGCGAGCGGCTCGGCGAGGCCACGGTCACGCAGCCAGCCGAGGTCGCTGACGGTCGCACGCGTCCCAGGCAGCACGACGAGGTCGGCGTCGTGCAGCTCCTCCGGCCTGGTAACGAAGCGGACGACGACTCCAGGCTCGGCGCCGAGCGCGTCGACGTCGGTGAAGTTGCTGATGTGCGGGAACCGCACGACGGCGACCCGCAGCACGTCGTCGCCCGCGGGCGCGGTCGCCTCGACGCCGCGTTCGCCGGCGAGGTCGAGCGAGTCCTCGGCGTCCAACCAGAGGCCGTGCACCCACGGCAGCACGCCGACGACACAGCGTCCGGTCAACCGGTGCAGCATGTCCAGGCCCGGCTCGAGCAACCGTGCGTCGCCACGGAACTTGTTCACGACGAAGCCGGCCACGAGCCGCTGGTCGGCCTCGTCCAGCAACGCGACCGTGCCGTACATGCCGGCGAACACGCCGCCCCTGTCGATGTCGCCGACCACGAGCACGGGCAGGTCGGCGGCACGGGCGAGACCCATGTTGGCGAGGTCGCGGTCGCGCAGGTTGATCTCCGCGGGACTGCCCGCGCCCTCGCAGACGACGACGTCGAACCGCGCGCGCAGGTCGGCGAGGCAGCCGAGCACCGCCTCCTGCAGGCGCGGCTTCAGGTCCCGGTACGACAGCGCGTCGACCTCCGCGACGGGGGTGTCGAGCAGCATCACCTGGGTGTGCGTGCCGCCGGGCTTCAACAGCACCGGGTTCATCGCACCCTCCGGGTCGATGCCCGCCGCGGCCGCCTGCATCGCCTGCGCCCTGCCGATCTCGGCGCCGTCGCGCGTGACGACCGAGTTCAGCGACATGTTCTGCGCCTTGAAGGGCGCGACCTTGACGCCCTCCCGGGCCAGCCAACGACAGATGCCGGCGGTGACGACACTCTTGCCGGCGTCCGACGTCGTGCCCGCCACCAGCAACCCGTTACTCATCGACGCCTCCAGCTGACGGCGACGGCAATGGCGAGTGCCGCGACACCCACGAGACGTGACAGGCGAACCGCACGGTCGATGTCGTCGACCGTGGGCGGATGCCCGTCGCCGAGCACACCTCGGATCTCCACGCGCCCGCCGTACACGTTCGTGCCACCGAGCCGTACGCCGAGCGCGCCGGCGAACGCGGCCTCGACCGGACCCGCGTTGGGGCTCGGATGCGCGGACGCGTCCCTGCGCACCGCACGCAAGGCACGCGGCGTACTGCCACCGACCAGCGGCGCGAGCAGAGCGGTCAGCAGGCACGTCACCCTGGCCGGCACATAGTTCGCGACGTCGTCGAGCCGCGCGGCCGTCCAGCCGAACCGCGCGTACCTGTCGTCGCGGTGGCCGATCATCGCGTCGAGCGTGTTGACCGCTCGGTACGTGAGCAGGCCGGGAACGCCCGCGACGGCGCCCCACAGAAGTGGCGCGACCACGGCGTCCGAGGTGTTCTCCGCGACCGACTCGACCGTCGCCCTGGTCAACCCGTCGCGGTCGAGACCTTCGGGATCACGTCCGCAGAGGTGGCCGATACGGTCGCGCGCGGCTGGTACGTCGTCGCGACCCAGCAGGTCGCCCATTGCGGAACCCTCGCGTGCCAGCGTCGTACCACCCAGCACCGCCCACGTCGAGAGCGCGACAGCGACACCCCTGCCCGCACGCTCGACGAGGACGCCGAGCACGGCGACCCCACCCGCGAAGGCGAGCGTGAAGAGTGCACCACGAGCGCGTTCGTCCGCCCAGAACCGGCGCTCGGCAGCAGTGACCGCACCACCGAACGCCGCGACCGGATGAGCCCGACGCGGGTCGGCGATCAGCAGGTCGAGGGCGGATCCGAACAACAGCCCGAGCGCACGCTCGGACCGCCG
The DNA here is from genome assembly GCA_009379955.1 of Streptosporangiales bacterium. Lineage (NCBI taxonomy): Bacteria > Bacillati > Actinomycetota > Actinomycetes > Streptosporangiales > Streptosporangiales bacterium. The sequence continues at coordinate 23,641 of WHST01000061.1, forward strand.
CGTCATCGACGCGGCGTCGGAATCACCTCAGCGAAGCGGGGAACGAGTAACACTCGAGAGTCGCATACGGCCATGCGCACTCATCCTTCCTCGGGGTATCCACGCCCCAAACGAAGTGCTCGACGGCCGGAGTTCCTGGCTCCCGGTCGCTGGACCGGTGACAGTGGCGGGACCGCGTCGGACTCGCACCGACTTCCTCCACATGCCGTCGACGGACGCTTGGAAGAACACCACAAGCGGCGACGTACCGTCAAGCCGCCGTCTCACCGCTCGATAGCCTCCCCTCGTGTTGCACTTCGTCCGCCACGGGGAGAGCACGTGGAACGTCGAGGGACGGGTACAGGGGCAGACACCGCACGTTCCGCTCACCGCCGCCGGACGTGAGCAAGCGCATTCGGCGGCAGGCGAGCTCGCCGGCCGCGACGCGCGCCTGCTGGTCACCAGCGACCTGACCCGCGCACTGCAGACGGCCGAGATCGTCGGGCGGACCCTACGACTCACGCCCATGCTCGAACCGCGCCTGCGGGAACAGTCACTCGGCTCGCTCGAGGGACGCCTGGCCGCTGAGCTGGTGCCTGAGACGACGTCGCCGGGGCGGCACGTCAGCTCCGTCCGCTGGGGCGGCGGCGAGAGTGTGGTGGACGTCCATGCACGCGTCGGCGCGTACCTGCGGGAGCTGCTCTCCGACCGGGGCGAGGGTGACATCGTTCTCGTCAGCCACGGTGACACGATCCGCATCGCTCTCGCGTACCTGCGCGGTCACGGACCACGCGACGTCGACTGGTCCGCCCTGCCGAACGGCTCCGTGACGACCGTCGGTGTCGGGTGACAGCGTCGTGCACGAGCTGGAGTTGCTGGCCAGCTTCTCCGCCGCAGAGATGTCGCCTTGGACGTACTTGCCGATCACCTCCTCTTTCGCGACTCGGTCCGTGAGTTCATCGCGCGCAACATCGAGCCGAACTACGAACGGTGGGAGTCCTCGCATCGTCGATCGGGAGCTGTGGAGCCACGCGGAAGGCAGGGCCTGCTGGGTATGGCCGTACCCGTGGAGTACGGCGGCGGCGGTACACCGGACTTCGGTACAACGTCGCGCTCGTCGAGGAGCTCGCTCAGGCCGGCGCGCCCGCGATCGCGTCCGGCTTCGATTGCACAACGACGTCGTCCAGCCTTACCTGCTGGATCTGGCCACGCCAGAGCAGCAGGAACGCTTGCCGCCCGGCTTCTGCGCCGGGCAGCTGGTGACGGCGATCGCGATGAGCGAAGCGGGCACAGGAGCGACCTCGGGGCGGCCCCACCACTGCTCCCCGGGACGGCTCCGACTGGGTCGTCAACGGGCAGAAGCCCTTCATCACCAACGGCATCCACTCCGACGTGGTCATCGTCGTCGCCAAGACCGACCCAGCCGCGGGTGCCAAGGGCTTCAGTCTCCTGGTGGTCGAGCGGGACACGCCGGGGTTCAAGCGCGGCCGGAAGCTCGACAAGCTCGGTCAGCACGCCCAGGACACCAACGCGATCCCCGCGCGAGAAGGCGCAGGTCAGACGTGGGACCGTCGATGGGCTCCTGTCCGTGGTTCGATCTTCGGGCGTCTGCACTAACGGCAGCCGTTTCGGTTGGTGGAAGATGTGTGCGCAGCGGTCGATACGGTCCACCGACACAACCACCACTTCGCGTTCCCTGATCTTGGGGTGGGCCAGGCACCACATGATCGGCATCTCGTCCCCGGAGCAGACCAGGTAGACCTTGAGCCCCCAGTAGTAGCGGGAGTGCGAGGCGCAGTAACCGTAGCCGGCGTGACCGGCCAGGTCTGAACGTTTCGCCGTCTCCCGTGAGGTACCACACGGCAGCGGGGTTGCATCGGTCATCCACACATCGTCGAACCATGACGGGCAGCACCTGGCCAGCACGAGGATCGCCTTGCACAGCAACGGTTCTGTACGCTTGAGCCGCTTGCGGTAGCCGGGCTGCTTGGGAGGTACGGGAACATGTCGGACTGGCCCGCACACGCCTGATCCAGCGGCGCTCGGAGCGAAACCCCAGCAACGCCTGAGCCACCGCCAAGGTGATCAACTCGCTGTCGGATAGCACCGGCGACGGCCGCGAACGACTCGAGGCGGAACCACGTAATCGTTGATCAATGCGTAAAGTGCGGTTAGAGGGGTGTTCAGATCTTTGCTCACACATCGAACTTGAACACCCTCCGCCCACATCCTCGGCCACGACGCGCACCAGGCCCTTCAAGGAATCATTCATCTAGTATCGGCCGGAGCCGCAGTCAGAAGGGCGGTCCTGGGCAAGGGCTCGGCGTCACCCTTCAGCTGGCGGTCGAGGCCGCCGAACGCGACTGGCCGACGACTACTTGCAGATGTGTGCGAGCCTCGTTCGCGTTCAATCCCAGGTCGTTGCGAACCTTTGGCATACTCGTGGCTAGTTCCCGACCCTCGGGTCGAAGTGGCCCTCGATCACCAGCCGACCGACGAGAACGCCCAGGTCGGACGCGGGACCGTCTGTGTGGGCTCCTGCCGGGGGCACCCATGCCGGGGGCACCACACAGACGACCCCGAACGCGCCGCCAACCAGTTCCGCGCCGCCATCGGCAACATCCGCAAGACCCTCCGCGACGCCACCGGCACGAGCAACAAACAGTTCGTCACCTACAGCGCGGACCGCTACCGCCTCGACTCGGAGACGATCGACGTCGACCTCTGGCGGTTCACCCACCACCTCCACACCGTCGACGGCGACGATCCGACGAAGGCACTGGCCGCTGCCCTCGGCGACTACAACGGCGACCTCACCGACGGCCACACCTATGAATGGGCAGAACCGCTACGCGAATCCTTGCACCGCCAAGCCGTCGACGCCTACGCCCGCCTCGCCGAAGAACACGAACACAGCGGCGAGACACAGCAAGCCGTCACGACCCTCGAGCATGCACTCGCACTCGACTCCTACAACGAAGACCTCTACCAGCGCAGCATCCGACTCCTCGGCGAGCTCGGCCGCACCGACGCGATCCGCCGCCTGTACAGACACCTACAGAACAAGCTCGCCGACCTCGACATCGACCCCGACCCAGCCACCGAACACCTCGTCAGCAGTTACCTGCCTGGAGGCCTGTGGAGACCACCGACAGGTCGACCGGACGATGCCATGAGATGACCCGTCAGCGATCACTCCATGGACCGCTGGTGGACGACGGAAGTAGTTTACGCAACGGCACAGGCTGGCCAGTGGAGCTGCCCATTCAGTGCCTCCTGCGACCTCTGGGTTATGAGCAGGACCAGGTCCATCTCACCACTCCCCCGACGCGCCGGGCTAGGACGGCAGCCGGTTAGGGAGGATCGTCTCTCGGATGATGTCGCCGTGCCCGCAGTGCCTGGCGTACTCCGCGATCATGTGGTGCAACACCGAGCGCACGAGGTGCCCGGCAGCTGACGGGACCGCTGACGACGGCTGCCGCGACGACGAGGCGCGTGGTCGTCGCATCCGTCCGCAACCGCCTGTGCCGGATGCCGGCGGCGGAGGCGCAGCTCGTGGCCGACGGCGACGGGAGGTCGGACCACATGCGCCACCTCGTCGTCGTTGCCACCGAACGTGCCTGTCGAGCAGCGGGTTTGGGTGGGTGGTTACGCGGCTCGTCGGCTTTTCCAATCTCCTCCCATCTGTTCCCTCGGTCATTAGCATCCAGTCATGCAGGGGTTGTGGGCGCTTACCGGTCGGGCCGAGGAGCTGGCGGTGGTCCAGGGCTCGCTCCAGCGCGCCGGCGGCCCGTGCGGGATCGTCCTCTCCGGGGCTGCCGGGGTCGGGAAGACCAGGCTTGCCCAGGAGGCCGTGGCCACCGCCGAGGCACGAGGTGCTCGCACGTACTGGTTGCCAGCTACCGCCTGCTCACAGGAGATCCCCCTCGGAGCCTTCGCCGCTGTGCTCGGGGACCTGGAGGGAGACCCGTTCAGTGTCTTCCGGCGCGCGGCCGATGTCCTCGCGGAGCCCGGACGGCACACGGGGGTCGTGGTCGGGGTCGATGACGCGCATCTCTTGGACAACCTCAGTGCGGCGCTCCTGCTCCAGCTCGTGTCCCAGCGGCGCGTGACGACGCTGCTGACTATGCGGTCTGGGGAACCCGCGCCGGACGCGCTCGCCGCGATCTGGAAGGAAGGGCATCTCGAGAGACTGGAGATCCAGCCACTGTGCGCGTCCGAGACGGGCGACCTGCTCGAGCGCGTCCTCGACGGTCCGGTCGACGCTCGCAGCGCGAGGGCTCTGTTCGCGCTCACCAGGGGCAACCCGTTGTACCTGCGCCATGTGGTCCACGGCGAGCTCCAGTCCAGCCGGCTCGCGAGGTCCGACGGTGTGTGGCGGTGGCAGGGTGGCTTCGAGGCCTCTCCCGAGCTCGTCGATCTGGTGGGTCGCAGCCTGTCGAGTGTGTCGGGACCCGCCCGCGACGTGCTCGACCTGCTGGCCGTCGGCGGCGTCCTCGACGTCGACCTGCTCGCGACGATCGTCGAAGTCCGAGCGCTCGAGGCCGCCGAGGCGTCCGGCGTCGTCGTGGTCGACCAGACCGCCGACGGCCTCTGCGCGCAGCTCGGGCATCCGATGTACGGCGAGGTCCGGCGCGGGCGGATCGGGCAGGTCCGAGCGCGCCGGCTGCGGGGGGCCGTCGTGAACGCCATGTCGCAGCGTCCTGCGGAGGGCCCGGGCCAACTCCTACGCAGAGCCGTGCTGTGTCTCGACTCCGATCTGCCGGGCAACCCGGATCTCTTCACGGCGGCGGCGGACGTTGCCCTGCACCTCTTCGACTTCCCGCTCGGCCAGCGACTCGCCCGCGCCGCGGTGAACGGCGGTGGTGGGCCGGAGGCGCTGTTGCGCCTCGGTTATGCACAGGGCTTCGGCAACCGTGCGGTCGAGGCGTACGACACACTGGTCGCCGCACGCGCGCAGGCACAGACCGACCTGGACCAGGTCCGGGCGAGCGTCGCGTCCGCCGGGCACGTCTTCTTCATGCTCGGTCAGCCGGACGAGGCCCGCTCTATGATCGCGGACGCGGAGCGCGCACTGCGCAGCCCGGCCAGCCGAGCCATGTTCGATCCCCTGAAGGCGGTATTCGAGGTGTGCCTCGGCAGGCCCAGGCACGCTGTCGAGCTGGCGAGTCGGGCCATCCGAGCGGACGAGCTGCCGCCACAGACCGTCGTCTTCAGCCTGTGGGGTCTGGTAGGTGGGTTGGGCATGCTCGGGCGTGCGGACGAGATCGAGGAGTACGGCGAGCGAGCATGGACGGTCGGCGCGACATCGTACGACTCGTCGCTGCCGCGCCTTGGCATCGTCTACTTCGAGCTGGTGGGACTTCGGCTCGCGGGGTACGTCAAGGAGGCCGAACGACTGGTACATGCTCGACTGGCCGAGATCGACGCCGGCCTGCACCAGCCAGCCCTCATGGGCCAGGGACTCGCCGCTGAGGCCGCGCTCGCGCGAGGCTACGTCCGCACCAGCATCGACGGCCTGACGCGGGCGTGCTCCGGGCTCGCCGGAGCGGACACGTCCGGCTGGGCTTTCCACACTGGCGTCGCGCTCACGATCGCGCATGCCATCGCCGGCGACACGGCGGCAGCGGCCGAGGACGCCCGCCGGGTAGAGCTGGTGCGCCACCCGGGGCACGTCTGGGTAGAGCCTGACGTGCTGCTCTCCCGCGCGTGGCTGGCCGCGGTCGAGGGAGCCCTGAGCGCAGCGATCGAGATCGCGCACGAGGCCGCGCGCTGGGCCGCCGTGCACGACGACGTCGCTCATCAGATGTTCGCGCTGGCGACGGCGGTCCGCTTCGGTGACCGCGACGTCGCGGGAGTGCTCAGCCAACTGGCGCCACGAGTAGCGGGCCCGCGTGCGCCTGCGGCGGCTCGGCATGCCGCGGCTCTCGCCGGTGACGACGGAGAAGGGCTGCTGCAGGCGTCGCGCGACTTCGAGCAGATGGGGGATCTGCTCAGCGCCGCGGACGCCGCGGCCCAGGCGGCCGGCGCGTACCAGCGACGGGGCCGGCCCGGTGCCAGGCTCTCGGCGGCCACCCGCGCCGCACGGCTGCAGGTGGTGTGCCAGGGAGCCCAGACGCCGGCGCTGAAGGCAGCGGTCCGTCCGCTGCCTCTCACCGACCGCGAGCGCGAGGTCGTGACCCTGGCGGCGCATGCGCTCTCCAACCGAGAGATAGCTGACCGGCTGGTCGTCTCGGTCAGAACCGTCGAGGGCCATCTATATCGGGCGAGCGCCAAGCTGGGCACGTCCAGCCGCGCAGGCTTCGTCGAGGTGCTCGACCTCCACTGAGTAGGTCGCCCCGGGAAACGAGTAGTGGACTACTCGGTCGTGTGCCGGGCGGCGGGCACAGTCTTGTTCCTGCCGATCTGCCGATGAGCCACGTCCGAGGTGTCAGCATGTACGACAGCGTCCGCACCAGCTTCGCCGCGTTCTCCTCGCCACTCGAGGGTGTGGTCCCGTGGATGTACCAGGACTCCGAGGGCCTGGTGACCGTCGCGATCGGCAACCTCATCGACTCCCCCGCGGCCGCCTGGGAGACGAGGAACTACGGCGCTCCGTTCGTCCAGAGGTCCGACATGGTCACCGAGGCGACCGAGGCCGAGGTCACCGCCGACTGGGACCGTGTAAAGCAGAACCGCGAGCTCAAGGGCAACTGGCAGGCCGCCGAGAACGTGACCAAGCTACGGCTCACCGACGACGGCGTCGCCAACCTGGTCGCCAACAAGCTGCAGGCGTTCGAGAACAACCTGCGCCAGACACCGGAGTTCTCCGGGCTGGACGCATGGCCGGCAGACGCCCAGCTCGCCCTGTTCAGCATGGCCTGGGCGCAGGGAACCAACTTCGGTCGCTGGCCGAGATTCCGGGCCGCGTGCGCGGGAAACGACTGGTGGACAGCCGTGCGGGAATGCAACATGAGCAACGCGTGGCTGGGGAAACGGAACGCGGTGAACCGCGGCATGTTCCGCAACGCCGCCTGGGTGGTCAAGGACGGCATTGAGCCGGCCGACCTGCAGGTCACCATCCCGGGAAACCGGCCCACGCTGTCGTTCGGTGCGACCGACCAGGACCACGCTGGACTCGGGTTCGACGGTGATACCTCGGTGAGCAGCCTGCAGTGGTTCCTCACCTTCCTCGGCTTCCCCTGTGCGGAGAACGGGACGTTCGACCAGGCAACCGACGACGCCGTCCGCTCCTTCCAGACCGCGGAGAACGAGCTCGCCGCCGCTCAGGGCGGCTTCGCCGTCGACGGCAAGGTCGGCCGAACGACCTGGGCGGCGCTTGGCTACGTCGTCCCGAGCTACGCCTGACCCCCGGTCCGCCCGGATGGTGGGGCCGTACCCCGAAGAGGAGTTTGCGATGCCGGAGAAGTTCGAGGTCACAGCAGACGGTTTGACGAGGATTCTCGATCTGCGGTGGGAGTCCACGGCCGAGTTGGTTCCGGTCGTGAAGTGGGACCCGGTACTGCAGGTGTGGGTGCTGGAGTGGGTGCAGCCTCCGATACAGCCGAATTGGCTCAGGGACAAGGACTCCGACTACACGACCATCCCTGACGACGCCGGCAAGCGGCGATACCTCGATGCGATCGTCGAAGACCTGCTCGCCGACCCGGTGACGGTGCAGGAGCTGTTGGTCGGCGGGGCGGTGTTCCAGCGACTCGCCAACCAGCGCCTGGCCGAGTCGAAGGCACCGTTGTACGAGCCGTTCAGCAACGCGGCCGCTCGGCTGTTCACGGCAGCCATCGACCGACTGGCGGTCATCGGGTAATCCGCGACGAGCGAACGGAGAGCGTCCATGGCGAACGCATTCGCTGGTGTGCCCGGTCCCCGGATCGCGCTGGCCTCGTCAGCCCTCGACGACCTGAGCGTGATCGTGGTCACCGAGGACGGCCAGGTGCTCCGCTACCGGTGGCAGGAACAGGAGTGGCCGGACCCCGGCCTGCGCTTCGGCCCGTTCCCGCTGCGTGGTGTGACGGCCATCGGCAGTCCGGCCGCAATCTCGGGCGCGGAGGGGCGACTGGACGTCTTCGTCCGCACGGACCGGCACGAGCTCGCCTGGGGGGCGGTCGACGCCGACGGCGCGTTCAGCGGCTGGACCGTCCTCGCGCGCTACCTCGCCTTCGACCCTGTGGCCGTCTCGAACACGCCTGGTCGCGTCGATGTCTTCGCACCAAGTGTCACAGGCCCGCTGAGGCAGTGGACGCACGATGGCGCGACCTGGCAGACCGAGCGGATACACGAGTGGGGCTGCGGGACGCCGGCCGTCATCACGTCTCCCGACAGCTACGACATGTACGGAGTGACGCCGGACGGTCAGTTGCGCAACTTCGTCCTCGACGTCGCCACATACGGATGGCAACGTAGCGAGCTTCCCGAGCCCGCCTGGCCCGAGGTGATCGCGATCCAGCGCGACGAGGCCATCCGGATCGATCTCTTCGGTCCCGGTCGTGGCGCAGGCGTCGTCCACTGGGGCTGGTGGGAACACGGCCGGCGGTGGTTCCGCGACGATCCGCAAACGCATCCCTGGCTGCCGGGCACGATCCTCGACGAGGAGGTGGGACCGGTCACCGGCGGCTACAAAATCGTCGGACGCGATCAGGACCGCCGTCCCCTGGTCTTCTGGTGGCGGGACCCGGCGGACGAGTACGGGGCGCAAGGCTCGTGGAACGCCGACGTCCTCGACGGCCAGGCCGATGCGTTGCCAAGCGCGCTCGCCCGCGACCGATCCCACGACTCGATCGTCTACTTCGACAACGGCGTGCTCACCCACTGGTTCACCGGTCGTGACCTCAGCACTTGGGACGTGGCGCGGTGGGACCAGCCGCTCGTGGACGAGGAATGGACCACTGCCGCCCGCACTCGACCCGACTACCTTGCGGCCCGGCCCGAGGATCTCGTCCTGCTCGGCGTGTCCGCCGAGCGGATGGATCTCGTACCAGGACCTGCGCCAGTCCTTCTCGCGCGCGCCGACGCCATCCTGCTGCTCACACTGCCTCCGCAGCACGTCGGTGAGGAAGTGACCGCTGACGACAAGCCGCTCCCCCCAGGGACCTCGATGCGCGCGAGCCTGTCGGGAGTCACGCAGCTCGCGTTCGACGTGGCGGACGGAGCGGCGATCCCGCTCGACGTCGATGGGCTGCTGGAGAAGATCGGCGGCCCAGACCTGACCCTACGGCAGGACCAGACACACCGTCGCGGCACCGTCATCGAGATGCCGTGGCACCTGGCGATGACTCCGGCCGACGCGGACCTGGTCATGCTGCACGCACACCAGCCGCAGACGTCGGCCGACGGCGGCGTCGCGTTGTGGTCGACCAGGATCGACCGGCGGGACGGCGCGCCGATGCGGATCGACCCGCTCGACGTCGGTCCCAGCGACCCGTTCCCGATGGCGCTCACCGCGGCAGGTCGATCGGTCATCCGAAACCTGCCTCCCGACGACTTCCAGGTGTCCCGTCTCGAGCTGTCGGCTCTCGGGGGGACGCTCGACGCGCGCGCCGACCACGCCGGCTTCACCTGGCGGCACCTCTGCACGCTCGGCAGGGACCAGCGGGTCACGACCATGTGGCACGGGCGGCTCATGCCGTTCGGCCACCGGGTGACGTACACAGAAGACACCGAGCGGCGCGTGCGACTCGACGAAGGCGAGGGCCAGGCCCCCGAACTCATCGCCGCGCTGCGCAAGACCCGGGTCATCACCGTCACGGAGCCGGTGGTGGACGTAGCCGGTGCAGCCCCGTTCCCGTTCCACCGGGTCGAGCTCACCACGACCTCGTTCGGCGGACTCGACGAACCTGCCTGGACGCGAGTCCCGCGCAGGCTCGACATCGCAGCCCTCAACGAGCGACTCGCGTATCTCGACTACGACCTCCAGGCAATGGGCTGGCTGTGGACCGCGCCGGCCCCGTCGGCGGAGCTGCGGGCCGAGGACTACCGCGAGGCGGCCGCCTTCATCCAAGTGCTCATCGAGCGACACCGCATCGAACAGGCACTCGCCGCCGGCGGCTTCGGCGCCGACCTCGACGTCACGTTCCTTCCGGTCCACGATGGCAGCCCGATCCAGTTCGGGGTCAGGGCCTCCGGACGGCTCGGCGACGTGGAGTTCACCATGCCACTCGCCTTCGTGGTCGATCTGGACCTGCCCGCCGAGCTGGGTCTCGAACCGTTCACGACGCTCGGCAACCCGAGCGTGCTGGAGATGGCACGCACGGCTCTCGGATCCGGGGAGGTCGGTCTGCCGGCGGTGCAGCTGGACCTCCGGCCCGCCGATGCGGCAGCTGGCGGCACCGTCCACGAGGTGCACGCGCTGAACTTCGGCGCCACCTCCGAGGACGGCACCTTCCGCCCGACGCTCGGCTGGCCCGACACCGAGGACGCCGACGACTGGGCAGCCGACCTCGGCCTACCGTCGATCAGGCACCTCACCGGACGCGACGAGCTCGCCAGAGTGCGGTATCCCGACCCGGCTCGACGCGTCGAGGACGTCGTGCTCGACATCGTCGGCGGGCTACCGGTCGACCTCGGCGCGGCCGCGGAACGGGTCGGTGCACTAGCAACGCCGAACTTCGTGGCCGACGTGATCTCCGCGACGCAAGGCCCGGTAGCGGCCGCCGGGCTGGTGCGGGACGCCGCGGGCGAGCTCGACCCGGCATCGATCCTCGGCCACGGAGCCGGCCTGCTCGGCCTCGACCTCCCCAGCCTCATCAACAAGGAACTGCTCGGCCAGGCACCCACGATCACGCAGGACCCGCAGGTCACCTACACGTGGGGACCGATCACGTTGCGGCCGGGAGCTCCGCTCATCGCTGACGACTCCTCCACTTTGGAGATCTTCGCCACGGCCGGACCACGGGCGTCGACGCGGAGCACGCTGACGAATGTGGGGCTCGCGCTGCCACCCGACGCACCGTTGCTCGAGCTGCACTTCTCGTCGCTGGCGTTCACTCAGTCGGGCGCCGAACCCCCTGCCCTTGACGTGGGGACGGTCACCGCGAACTTCCGCGGCACACTGCAGCTCCTCAGCGAGCTCCAGGAGAAGGTGGGGCTGGGGTCGGCGCTGCCGGCGATCACCACGTCCGCCGACGGGGTGCTGGTGAGCTACCGGCTGCCGGTACCCGAGGTCGCGTGCGGCGTGTTCCGAATGAGCAACGCCACCTTCAGCGCGGCCGTGGAGATCCCCTTCCGACCACCCGGCGTACGCGTGGTCCTGGGGTTCGCCAGCCGGGAGAGCCCGTTCAACGTCAGCGTCCTGGCGTTCGGTGGTGGTGGCTACGTGCGGGTCGTGCTCAACAGCCTGGCCCTCGGCGACGGCTCCGCCGGCGGCATCGAGGAGCTGGAGGCGAGCCTCGAGTTCGGTGCCAGCCTGGCGGTAAACCTGGGCATCGCACGCGCCGAGGTCCACGCCATGGGCGGTGTGCTGCTCCAGTACGCGAACGACGAGTGGTTGTTCACCGGCTTCCTGCGCATGGGTGGAAGCGTCGACCTGCTCGGGTTGGTGTCGGTCGTGGTGGAGCTGCGGCTCGAGCTGACCTACGACCCCGAGGACAACGCGATGTGGGGACGCGCCACCCTCGTCGTCGAGCTCGACCTGACGCTCACGTCGTTCGACGTCGAGCTCGACAGCGGGATGTGGGTGTTCGCCGGTGGTTCGTCTCCCGACGACCACCAGGCGCTCGGTGACCGTGGCGGCCACGAGGCGTTCGCGCAGTACCACTCGTCCGTGGCTCGAGAGGAGCTGGCATGAGTGAGCTCGTGTGGGTGTCGGTGCCGGCAGGTGCCGTCACCGACGGGAAGGCGATCGTCCAGGTCGTGGTCGTGCCACAGCTCGACGAGGCCGGGCTGCTGGAGCTGGGCAACTGGGCTGACCGGGTCCTCGAGCCCACCTTCCAACCCGAGGTGCTGGTCAACGGTCAGGCTGTCTCCGCCGAGCTGGTCAGGACCGCCAGGCCAGACGTCTGGCAGGCGTTCTTCCCGCCAGGCACCACGGTTCTCCCGTGGCAGGCGCCAGCGGCACGGGCCGCGGACGCGATCGTCGTGCGCCCGTCGAGCGCCGAGGAACAGGACCTCACGACGGCGTACGCAGACGCCGCGACCGACATCGACAACCCCGCACACGTGACCGGCGTGATCTCCGGCTTCCGCGGCGACCGACGGATCCCGTCACCCAGGCGGACGCAGCCGGTCGCCGAGGATCGGGCACAGGCCGACTTCCACGAGATCGTGGCCGGACTCCGCGACCAGCCCGCCGTGCTCCGTTCGCTCGGCCTGATCCTCGACCTGCGCATCGACACACCGGCTCCCGGCCGTGGCGAGGTGCGGGTGACGTGGCCCGGAGGGAATCTGCTCGCGCGGTCGCCGCTGACCGCCTACATGGTCGAGGCCGGGCACTTCCTCCCTGCGGCCCTGGACCCGTCCGAGTCGTGGCCGCGGATCGCCGGCGGCATGGTCGACGTGCGCCCGGTCGCAGGGTGGCGCCTCTCGACCATCGACATCGACCAGGGTGTCGCGTCTCTCGGCGCGGCCCAGGCGTCCGGACGTACCGACACGATGCCGGCGCCTCGCACCTCCGGCATCTCGCTGCTGCGCAAGGAGCGCTCCGCGGACCTGCTCGCCGAGGCCGGACGGTCGCAGGCCCGCGGCGCCGACCTCGACGACGAGGTGCTCGGCATCGCCGACCTCGTCCTCGGCTACCGGGTGGACGCGCGGACCCGGGGCCGTAGCTGGTTCCCCCTCGGTGCACGCCGCGCCACCCACACCGTGAACGGGATCGACGTCGTCCGCGAAGCGCTCGAGGACGCCCACATCAAGCCGTTCGCGGTCACCCGCGAGGACGACCAGCTCAGCACGGACGAGGTCGTCACCCGCTGGACGGGCTGGGGGCTAGGCACGCTCCGGCCACACGAGCGGGCCACGGTCGTCGAGATGCCGTCACAGGCAGCGCGCCGCCAACCCACCAGACAACCGCAGGCCTTCGACCACCGCTGGGAGTTCACCGAGCCCGGCGACCAGAGCCAGCTCCCGCTCCGGTTCGGCCAGACCTACGAGATGCGCGTCCGGGTCGCGGACCTCGCCGGCGGCGGCCTGTCCCTCGACGATCCCGTCGACTCGCTAGGCACCGACCCGGTCGTCTTCCTCCGCCACGAACCGGTCCCACCGCCGAACCTCGTGACTCCGGACGCGCTGCTCGTTCCGCGGCCCGAGCAGCCGAGGCGGGCCGACGGCGATCCCGGCCCGCTCGGACCGGGCGGAGCGCTCGACACCCTGGTGGTGCGCAGCGACCGCGCTGTCTCGCCCGCGGCGTTCGCTGCCGCACACCCGCCGTATCCGGACAACGCGCACCGGCGACTGCGGCCGCCGGACACCACCCTGACCCTGGCCGAGCACCACGGCCGCCTGGACGGCCCGATGGAGGAGGCGGAGCCCGTGTTCAGGCGAGGGCTGGGCCTCGACGGTGCGCCGCCGCTGCCCGACCCGATGTCGCACGGGGTCGTCTTCCACCTCGCCGGTACCGCGGAGGGCAGCAGCGTCGTCTGGCCAGGCGACTGGCCCGACCTCGGCGAGGTACCAATGACGCTCGAGCCGTTACAGCCTGGCGACGTGATGGCCGCGGCAACCGACCACGACGGCACCGTCCTCGTGCGGCTGCCCCAGGGAGAGGCGGTCGACCTGGACGTCAGGTCCATGCTGCAGCGCACCGACCAGGCGTACTTCCAACTGAGCCGATGGCTGGACACGCGGCGCGACCCGGGTCTGGTCAACTCCCCCGACCTCGCGATGCACTCACTGGCCGCGCCGCCGAGCACGCTGCGCCTGGTACACGCGATCCGTCGACCGCTGCGTGACCCGTCCGGCAACATGCGGGTGACGCGCGTCAAGGACTGACGTGTTTCTGACTTCGTGACGCACTTTGGCGTTGGATTAGCCAACATCGTCGGGGTTCTGGGTGGGTTGAGTCTGTCGTTCTTGGCGGTGGGTGGCAAGCCGGTGTAGCCGGGCTTGCTCGAGGCCGGCCTGGCGGG
>WHST01000062.1 GCA_009379955.1 Streptosporangiales bacterium
CGTGGACTACCTTGAGCATGGGCGTACCTTCCCGAACCAGCGCGCCAACGCTGGCACTGATCAGAACTACATGGGCTTCAGATCATCCTCCGGGAAGGTACGCCCCTCCCAAAGCACATCCACAGGTTCCGATCATTGCTCGTCGCCGCAATCGAGAAGTTCGAGGCGGACTGGACCCTCTGGTTCGCCGCCCACAGCATCGTGCCCTATCAGGTTGTCTATGAGGAGTTGGCGGCAGACCCGCTACGCACTGCACACAAAGTGCTCGACTACCTCGGCCTTCACGTTCCGCCGGGCTGGCAACCGGTGATCGGGCACCGTCGACAGGCCGATCAAGTCAACGCCGACTGGGCTGCGAGATTCAGGGCTCACTGAACCATCACACCCAAGCGTCCCGTTGCTGGCCGTGGCAAGCCGGCGTCGCCACAAGCCGTTCCATGACCGGACGATGTGACGGCTCCCGCTGGGGCAGCCCCCGACCCCCCAACGTTCCAGCCTCCTACTCGTCGCCGGGAAGCCAACGAGGCGGTCTTCGACCGGACTCTCCGTCCCCTCTCAGCCTGAGTCAAATACCGTGCGCGAGCTGGCCCGGCTCCCCCTCGGCCGTCTCAGTTTCCGTCTCATTCATACAGGTTCGCCGCCGTTCGTAGTCGCCCGCCGGGTGGTCCTGTCATGCCTGGCGAACGGCTCGGCATGTCCGCGAACAGTCATGCGAGGACTTGGAAAGCGTGTTGGGGGCAACCCCTCGCGAGTTCGAATCTCGCATCCTCCGCTCGTCTAACCAGGCACAACGTCGACGGCCGGTCCCAAGCGGGGTCGGCCTCTTGCGTCATCCGTCTCAGTTGGCCATCGTCACCTAAGGGTGCGTTCCCCCTGCCGATCTCGTCAGCCGATTCGTCCTCCTGAGCCTGAACTACCCGGACGGGTCGGTCGTCGAGGTGACCGTCAGCGCAGCCACGGCGATCGCGTGTGTTGTACGTGCCCGCCGCTGATCGTGGGGGCCGTCTGGGACCGCGGAGTCGAGTACTCGGGACGCGGTCCGTGCGTCTGTCCGGTGGAAAGGGCACCATGTGTCCGAAGCTCGACAGAGAGAACTGTCATCGGCGCATTACACCGATATCGTCTTGTGCGTGCCGATTGGTAGCCAGGTCAGGCTGGCTCGCACGTTGGTTGGTGCGGCGGCGAACGCCTGCTCGATCCTGTCGCGGCCTTGCCTGAAGTGCCGCCAGCCTTCGTAGTGGACGGGGATGACTGTGCGGGGTTGCAGAAGTTCCCACAGCTCGAGCTCATCCACGCGCCGACCCGGTTGTCCATCGTCGCGCTGCTCGCGGCCACCGAGTCCGCGGAGTTCAAGTTCATCCGCGACAGCGTCGGGCTGTCCGACTCGGCGCTGTCCAAACAGCTGACCACCCTGGAAGAAGCCGGATACGTCGAAATCCGCAAGGGGTTCGTCGGCAAACGGCCGCGCACCACGGCCCGACTCAACAGCGTCGGACGTGCCGCGTTCGAACAGCACGTCGCCGCCCTGCAGGAGATCGTTGCCCGAACCGGCACCTCGGTCCTGTAGCCACGAAAACCCAGGCGCCCCGAGTACGGGACCGCCGCGGTCGAGTGAGGGCTTCACCCCGGGCTGTTCGGACACTAGTGGGATGGCTGCCGCGTCACCATCCGGTCGAAGGCGCGGTCGGTCATCGGCCGGCGCATCATGATGACCGGCTTGGCGAGGTAGCCGACGGCGTACCTGGTCCTCGGCTTGGCCGACTCGACCGCCTGCCTGATGGTCGCCGCGATCAGCTCGGGGTCCGACGCCCTGCTCTCCGCGCCGGTGACGAGACAGACCTTCATGTCCACTCCTCCTCTGGCGGGCCGAACCGGAAGCGCAACGGCCAGAGCGCGGTCCGCAGCTGCGGGATCATGTTGGCCAGTCCGGTGAACAGCCGGAATGCCGGCGAGGGTATCCGCCGGTACTCGGCCGCGACCGGCGCATCCTCGAGCAGGGTGAGCCGCGGGTTGATCCGCTCCAGCTCGTGCGGGTCGGGGCAGCCCCACATGTCGTACGGGGCGAGCCTGACCATCCACGCGGGCATGCCCAGCACGTCGAACACCATCTCCCCGTACGCGAACCGCTCGGTGACGCGCGCGAGCAGCCGCTCCACGTCGCCGCCGCTGAGGTACATCAGCAGCCCCTCCGCGACGACGAGCACGGGGCGGCCGGTGACGGGCACCTCGTCCAACCAGCCGAGCTCGGTGACCGAGGAGCCGACCAGATGGTAGTTGTCGCGCCGTGGGTAGAGGCGCCGGCGCAGCTCGACGACGTCGGGGAAGTCGACGTCGTACCACGGTGCGGTGTCCGGGACGTCGAGGCGGAACGCGCGGCTGTCGAGCCCGCAGCCGAGCTGGAGCACGGTGGCGTCGGGATGCCTGGCGAGGAACGCACGCGTCCAGGTGTCCAGCCGGTTCGCCCGCACCACGATGGAAGCGTCGCTCGACATCAGCCGCACCTTGAGGCGGTTGTACCCGTCGATCCGGTCGAGCACGTCAGCCGACCATTTGTCGCCGAGGATCGACTCCGGCGAGCGGTAGTCGAGCGCCTTGCAGCCCAGCGTGAACAGCAAGGTCTCCTTGACGCCGCTGAGGTGCACCTTCTCCCGCTGATCGCTCGTCATGATGTCCGTTGCCTCCTGTCGTAGGCGTAGATCCACGCACGGTACGGGGGCAGCAGCGCCTCATACAGCGCGATCGCCTCCTCGGCCGCGACGGTGAGTGCCTCCCGGTCCGGCGGTTCCGGCGGCTCGAACGCGTGCCTGACGGTGTACGCGAGCGTGGCCACCTCGCGTCAGTCGGTGCCGAACTCCATCGCGGCGCGGTCGAGCATCTCGTCGTCACCGGAGATCTCGCCACGCGAGGCGATGGCTTCGGCGCCACCCTGCGGCACCGCGCCGACCAGTCCCGTCGACGCCGCCTGGGCGGCGCCGATGAGCGCATGACGGGTGATCCCGATCATGCCGAGGCCGGCGTACTGCTCGAGCTTGGCGCGCGAGTCGGCGATGTCGAGGTTGCGCATGGTGAGCTGGCCGATCCGGTCCACCGGACCGAACGCCGAGTCCTCGGTGCGCTCCATCGACAACTTGTCCGGGTGGTAGCTGAAGGCCGGGCCCGAGGTGTCCAGGATCGAGTAGTCCTCACCGCGCCGCAGCCGGAGCGTCACCTCGCCGGTGACCGCCGTACCGACCCAGCGCTGCAGCGACTCTCGCAACATCAGCGCCTGCGGGTCGAGCCAGCGGCCCTCGTACATCAGCCGGCCGAGCCGCCGGCCCTCGTGGTGGTAGCTCGCCAGGGTGTCCTCGTTGTGGATCGCGTTGACCAGCCGTTCGTACGCCGCGTGCAGCAACGCCATCCCAGGCGCCTCGTAGATGCCGCGGCTCTTGGCCTCGATCACCCGGTTCTCGATCTGGTCCGACATGCCCATGCCGTGCCGTCCACCGATCGCGTTCGCCTCGTTCACCAGGTCGACCGGGGTGGCGAACTCCTTGCCGTCGATGGTCACCGGACGGCCCTGGCCGAAGCCGATCGTCACGGTCTCGGCGGCGATCTCGACCGCGGGGTCCCAGAACCGCACGCCCATGATCGGGTCCACGGTCTCGATGCCGGTGTCGAGGTGCTCCAGGGTCTTGGCCTCGTGGGTGGCGCCCCAGATGTTGGCGTCGGTCGAGTAGGCCCTCTCGGTGCTGTCGCGGTAGGGCAGGTCGTGGGCGAGCAGCCACTCCGACATCTCCCTGCGGCCGCCCATCTCGGACACGAAGTCCGCGTCGAGCCAGGGCTTGTAGATGCGCAGGTGGGGGTTCGCGAGCAGGCCGTACCGGTAGAACCGTTCGATGTCGTTGCCCTTGAACGTCGAGCCGTCGCCCCAGATCTGTACGTCGTCCTCGAGCATCGCCCGGACCAGCAGGGTCCCCGTGACGGCACGACCGAGCGGCGTGGTGTTGAAGTAGGCGCGCCCGGCCGAGCGGATGTGGAACGCACCGCAGGTCAGTGCGGCGAGGCCCTCCTCGACCAGCGCGGCGCGGCAGTCGACCAGGCGCGCGATCTCGGCGCCGTACGTCGTCGCGCGGCCTGGTACCGAGGCGATGTCGGGCTCGTCGTACTGACCGATGTCGGCGGTGTAGGTGCACGGGACGGCACCCTTGTCGCGCATCCACGCGACCGCGACCGAGGTATCGAGGCCGCCCGAGAAGGCGATGCCGACGCGCTCGCCGGTGGGCAGGGAGGTGAGAACCTTGGACATGGGAAAAGTATGCATCGTTGTGCATGATCATGCAAAGTGTCGCTGCCTCCGCTCGGGTGGTCGTGACGGCCCGTATCGTTCCGCACACGGGGTGGTCCGAGACGTCGTCGGAGGTTGGTCATGGCCCGGTCCGCCGTACCCGGCGGCCACGTCGGCACCGATCCCGCGACGCTGTGGTGCGAGATCCGGCGGCAGGTTCGGACCTTCCGGGTACGGCCTCGACCGTCGACTCGCCGGTCGTCGCCGTCGGCCAGGTCAGGGCAGTGACGCGGGCAGCCCGAAGTGCGCGAACTGGTCTGCGCCGATGAACGTGGTGACCTCGGCGATCCGCTCGCCGCGCAGGGTCAGCACGGTGATCGACCAGGCGAGGTGCGCGCCGGCGTCGTCGTCCCAGAGGTAGAACCCCACGGCCGGCTGGCCGTTCGCGCCGGTCGGCAGGTGCCGCCACGAGCCGCATCCGGTCAGCGGGACCCGGACGGCGAAGTCGGTGACGGCCTCGAGGCCGTGGTACCAGTGCGGCATCGGCGGCATCGACCAGGTGACGTCCTCGGTGAGCAGCGCGACCAGGGCGTCGGCGTCGCCGTGTTCCAGCGCGGCGGCGTAGCCGGCGACGATCTCCCGCAGTCGCGCGTCGTCGATCTCCCGCAACGCCCGCTGCTGGGTGCGTTCGGGGACCTTCGCCGCGACGATCGCGCGCGCCCGCTGCAGCGCGCTGTTCACCGACGCGGTCGAGGTGTCCATCATGGTGGCGATCTCGGCGACGGAGAGGCCGAGCACCTCGAAGAGCAGCAGCGCCGCCCGCTGGTTGCCCGGCAGGTGCTGCAGGGCGGCGACGAAGGCGACCTCGACTGCCTCGCGCTGTTCGTAGCGCGCGGCAGGGCCGGCCGGGCCGGCGGCGAGACCCGCGTCGGGGTAGGGCCCCAGCCAGGCGACGTCGGCCAGCGGGGCGTCGCCGACCACGGCGCGGTCACTGGACGGGCCGAGGTCGACGGGGAGGGCCCGCCTGCCACGGCTCTCGACGGAGTCCAGGCAGGTGCGGGTGGCCACGGTGTAGAGCCACGAGCGCAGCGAGCTGCGCCCCTCGAAGCGCGCGAGCCCCCGCCACGCACGCAGCAGGGCGTCCTGCAGGGCGTCGTCGGCGTCGTGGGTGGAGCCGAGCATGCGGTAGCAGTGGGCGTGCAGCTCCCGGCGCAGGGGCTCCACGAGGCGGGTGAACGCGGCGTCGTCCCCGTCGCGTGCCCGGTTCAGGTCGGGGTCCGCGATCCGCGGGGAGGAAATCTCGCTCACGAGCGATGATTCTGCCGCACGGCGGGAGTCCCGTTCCCCGACCAGCCCCGACCCACTGCCAGGAGAACGCTCATGACGCCGACCACGACGGACGCGAAGTCGTATCTGCACCACTACCTCCAGGACGCCCGCGAGGCGCTGCTGTGGAAGCTGGAGGGGCTCTCGGACTACGACGTCCGCCGCCCGCTGACGCCGACCGGCACCAACTTGCTGGGTCTGGTCAAGCACCTGACCGGCGTCGAGGTGGGCTACCTGGGCTTCGTGTTCGGCCGGCACTTCGACGAGCCGGTCGACTGGATCGGCCCCGACGTGGCTCCCAACGTGGACATGTGGGCCAATGCCGAGCAGTCCCGCGACGACATCGTCGGGCTGTACCGGCGGACTTGGGCGCACTCGGACGCCACGATCGAGGCGCTGGGGCTGGACGCGGTCGGCCACGTCATGTGGTGGTCCGAGGAACAGAGCCGGGCGACGCTGCAGCAGGTGCTGGTCCACGTGATCGCCGAGACCCATCGGCACACCGGGCATGCCGACATCGTCCGCGAGCTCGTCGACGGGCGCGTCGGGCTGCGGGAGGGCGACGACAACTTCATGCCCTCCGTCGATCAGGAGTGGTGGAAGGAATACAGGGACCAGGTCGAGCATGTTGCGCAGGCGGCAGGCCGGCGCGTGCGGCAGTGACGTCGGACGCCGTGATCTGCGTGCCCTGCACCGATCCCGGCGGGGTGTCGACGAGTCCCGTGCCGATCGAGATCGAGCAACCCGAGCCCGGCGGCGTCAGCTGCACGGCACCGCCGTGTCACCCGGCCGCGGCCTCGCCGTCAGGTCAGCGGAAGCTGCGGATGATCATGACGATGACCCGGCCGACACCGAGCCAGAACAGGGCGGCCAGCCCGTAGTTGAGCAGGATGCGCAGCCACCGGTAGTCCGGCGTGAACAGGTCGTGGAAGAACAGCGCCAGCCCGCGGGCGAGGTCGTCGACGAAGATCACCAGGACGTTCTGCTGGTTGGCCTGCAGCAGCTCGAAGAGGACGTGCAGGCCGAGGATGGCGGCGAACAGTCCGGTGATGATCGTGACGACCGTGGTCGACACGCGCACGGTGGTCGTCCGCCCGGCGGTGCTGCGCGCCCGTTCGTCGGCGCGGATCGCTCGGTCGCGGCGCTTCATCACGCGGGTCTCGTCATTGTCGTCGTGGTACCGGGGATCGGACATGGCCGCCATTGTGCCTATCGCGGCGTCCGAGCGCACCACCAGGTAGGACAGACGCCACGACCGCCGCGCCCGAAGCCGTCCGTCACCGGCCGACCCCGAGTGGTGACGTCACACGGACGGGTTCTCGATGAGGGGTGTAATTGCTTGAGTATCGACGGACGACCTGACGAAAGTCGGATGCGGGGTCAGCCCTGAGGTGGTGTCGGTCGCCGGCGACGGTACCTAGCGTGGTGCCGACACCGAGGGAGAACTCGTGACCGCGACCGTCGCACGCCCGTCCCCGTCCGGCGCCGAGCCGTCCGCACCGGTGAGACCGGCCCGCCGCCGGTACCTGTGGCTGGCGCTCGGCCTCTGCTCATTGCTGCTGGCGACGCACGCGAACTGGGACGTGCCGGTGGCCGCCTGGGCGTGCTCGATCTTCCTGATCAGGTTCGTGCGGACGTCCACCCTCGCGAGCGCGATCCGCTGGAGCGTGGCCGCGGGCGTGCTCGCGTCCCTCTCGTTCATCGGCCAGAGCCTGCTGCTGGTCGTCGAGGTCCTCCTCATCGGCATCCCGTCGATGACCCTCATCGTCGCGGGTCCGCTCCTGCTCGACCGCCTGCTCGCGACCCGGCTGGCACGGACGAGACCGGTGCTCGCATCGCTCGTCTACCCGGTCACCCGGGTCGCTGCGGAGTTCCTCGTCAGCGTCGTCACGGGGTTCGGTGTGGTGCTCGGGATCCTCGGGGCGACGCAGCACGGCGCGCTGCCGCTGATCCAGGTGTCGGCCGTCACCGGCGTGTTCGGCGTCAGTTTCCTCGTCGCCTGGGCCGCGTCCGCCATCAACCATCTCTGGGAGCACGGCAGCGGACGCGGCGGTCTCCGGCCCGTCGTCGTGTACGCGTCCGCGCTCGGTGTCGTCCTCGCCCTCGGCGGTGCCAGGCTCGCGTTCCTCGCACCGTCCGCCGACACCGTGCGGGTCGCGGGGATCAGCCCGTCGACGAGCGCGGTCGACCAGCGTGACGCGCGAGTCGAACGCGTCCTCGGTGAGCGCTCCTACGAATGGTTCAGATATGCCCGCGCCGACGCGCCGGCGATCCGCCGCGCTCTCGCCCCCGTCAACGACGATCTCGTCGCGAGCACCGAACGCGAGGCACGGGCGGGCGCCCGGCTGATCAGCTGGCCGGAGACCACGGCCCACGTGATGCAACGCGACCGGGGCGCGCTACTCGCGGAGGTGGGTGCGATCGCGAAGCGCTACGACGCGTACGTCGATGTCGGCGCGGCCGTCATGACCGACCACGCGCCGTATGTCCGCAACCAGGCGATCCTGGTCACGCCAGAAGGTGTCGCGTGGGACTACGACAAGGCCCATCCGACGCCGATGGAGCCGATGACGCCCGGCGCGCCCGAGGTGCCCGTCGCCGACGCCGGCTTCGCCCGCCTGGCCGGCGTCATCTGCTACGACGCCGACTTCACCGCACTGATGCGGCAGGCAGGACGCGCAGGCGCCGACATCATGCTGGTGCCGTCGCACGACTGGCGCGGCTTCGACAACGTGCACGCCGAGAAGGCCGTCTTCCGCTCGGTCGAGAACGGCTACTCGATGGTCAGGCAGAGCGCGGACGGCGTCGCGACCGCGTACGACTACCAGGGCAGGACGCTCGCCAGGACCAGCGCCTTCACCACGGACCCGCAGGCGATCGTCGCATTCGTGCCCTCCGAGGGGGTACGCACGCCGTACGCTGTCGTCGGCGACCTCTTCGCCTGGCTGTGCGTCGCCGGACTCGCCGCGCTGGTCGCCGGCGCGATCGTCCGGCGCCGCCGGGAGTCGGCGCACCCGTGAACGGCACCACGGCCGGGCCCACCTTTGTCACCCACGGGGTCGCCCTACCAGCTGCGATGGATGACTACAACCTGACGGCGAGGTGCGTCGGCAAGCCCTGCCCGGCTGACCTGGAGCGGCGGTGTCGGTCAGCCGACGCCTGGACGTACCGCCGCGTTCTCCTGCCGTTCACGTCCGCTCGGGACGGTACATCGGGTGGCGCCGCGCCGTACCGCGGATCGGCCGCGCCCCCTACCCCGGACAACAGAGGACGAGATGGCCACACGCGTCTACCTGCACGTCGGCGCCCCGAAGACGGGAACCTCGTACCTGCAGCGGATGCTGTGGGGCAACCGGCAGAGCCTCCGGCGGGCGGGCTACCTGCTGCCCGGTTCCCGGGCGGCGCACTACCAGGCGATGGGCGACCTGAGGCGCGGCCTTTGGTACAGCCCCGACGCGCCGTGGACCTGGGACCGGCTCGTCGCCGAGACCAGGGCATGGGACGGCGTCGCCGTGATCAGCGAGGAGATGCTCGGCGCCGCGACGCAGGAGGAGGCCGAACGCGCCGTCGAGAGCTTCGCGCCGGCGGAGGTCCACGTCGTGGTCGCCGGCAGGGACCTGTGGCGCACCATCCCGTCGAGCTGGCAGCAGTCCGTACGGTCGCGCAGCGTCGGCCGCTTCCGCGACTACGTCAGGGCCGTGCAGACGAACGCGAACCCGGCGTTCTGGGAGCACCAGACCCCGCTGCCGATCCTGCGCCGCTGGGCGTCGGACCTGTCGCCGAGCCACCGACACCTCGTGACCGTCCCACCACCAGGCTCGGAGCCCAGCCTGTTGTGGTCACGCTTCGCCGGCGTGCTCGGCGTACCCGAAGGCGTCTGCCACGCCGACGACAGGCCGGGCAACGTGTCGCTCGGCGCCGCGGAGACCGAGCTGCTGCGCCGGGTGAACGTCGCGCTGGGTGACAGGTACCAGCTGCGGTCGCCGTACCTCCGTCTCATCAACCGGCATCTCGTCTCGCCCGTACTCGCGCCCCGGGAGCGCAACGGACGGTTCGGGGCGTCCGCCGAGATGGCGGACTGGGTGACGACCGCCGCCAAGCGCATGGTCGCGGAGTTCGACGACTTCCCCTGCCAGGTCGCCGGCGACCTCGACGACCTCGTCCCCAGGGACCTGCGGGCCTCGTCGTCGCCCGACGACCTCGACGAGGCGTCGATGCTGCACGTCGCGGTCGAGACGATCGTCGGCATGCTCGACCACACCAGGGAGCTCGTGGACGAGATGGCGGTGCGGGAAGCCCGCCTGCACGAGCAGCTCGAGGCGACCGAGCGCGCCGCCGCGGGGCGTCGCGCCGAGCCCGGCCTGATGGTCCGCGAGACGCGCAGGGCTGCCGCCGGGGTGCGCCGGCGGCTCCGTCGGCTGCGCCGCACCCGGTCCGCGGAGCAGGCCTGACGACTCGTCCGATGAGTTGTCAGTCATCCATCGCCGCTGGTGCGGCGACCCCGGGGCGGGTGACAAGGGTGGACCCCGGTCGTGGTGTCGGTCGCTTCGCGGCCGCAACAGGTGAACGGCACCCTCACCGTGTCGGGGCATGGTGAGGGTGCCGTTCACGGGTGCGCTGCGAGGGTCGTCGGTGGAGCTTCACCTCACCAACGTGGACTTCACCTCGTCCCGGCACGAGGTGAAGTCCACGTTGATCACGTCAACGTGATCAAACGGTGCAGGCGGCGAGCCTAATGACGATTCAGTGGCAGGCGTGGTCAGGACGACGCCTGACACTGACAAGTCGCGGCGGGGCTGGTCGCAGCTACGCCTTGTCGTCGCCGAACAGGGTGCGCGCGATCTCCCGGCTGGCCGCGCTCGCCGCGGAGCGCACGAACACCTTGAACTCCGGCGAGCTCACCCCGTCGGGAAGGTCGTCGGGGTGGAGCGCCCGGCGCGTCGGCTGCGGCTCGACACCGGCCGGCGACGCCTCGTCGTCTCGCGCCATCGGTGCTCCTCGTCCGTCCCTGTCGCACGACCGCCGGAGGCAGCCACCACTGATCGACACAGCGCCACCGCGCCACGACACCATTCGTGGGACGTGCCACGTCGGGGTGGGTCACTCACATACACTATCCGGCAATGATCTTCAAGGCGGTCGGCGACAAGCGTCCCTACCCGGACCACGGCTACACACACCGGCAGTGGGCCGACATACCCCCACGACAGATCCGCCTCGACCAGCTGGTGACGACGAAGAACAATCTCGACCTCGGGCAGCTGCTCGCCGACGACTCCACCTTCTACGGCGACCTGTTCGCGCACGTGGTCGAGTGGAACGGCACGCTGTACCTCGAGGACGGCCTGCACCGTGCACTGCGCAGCGCCCTGCACCAACGCAGCGTCCTGCACGCCCGGGTGCTGGTCCTCGACCAGGCCTGACGACCCACCGCGACCGGCCCTGCCCGGAGCCGTCTCGATCTCGGTGGAGCCAACCACGCGCTCGGTTCGTCTCCTAGGCTGTTCGACGAGTTCTGACCAGGAGTGTGCGAGTTGTCCGAGATCCATGACCGGCATGCCGACCCTGCGGCCGGCAGCCGTACGCCACGGCGCCGCCTGCTCGTGTCGTCCGTGGTGGCAGCGATCATCGGCAGCCTCGTCCTCGGCGCGTGCGGCGGCGCCGAGCCGGCCACGCAGCCGACACCGACACCTCCGTCCAGCAGCCCCTACGTCGAGGACGACGGCCTCGACGACCTGTTCGCCGACTCCGACGACGACCTCATCCCCGACCGCATCCAGCAGGCATTGGGGGAGGACGGCAGCGAAGACACCTGCGCCACGAAGGTCTGCCGGAAGAAGGCCGAGGCAGAGGTCGCCAACTTGGCGAGGATCGTCCGCGGCACCAGCACGATGATCATCCTCGACAGCTCGGGCTCGATGGCCGCCAAGACCAAGAGCGGCCAGACCAGGATGGCGGCGGCGAAGAAGGCCGTCCGCGACTACGTCGCCAACTCGCCGAAGTCCACCGAGAAGCTCGGCCTGATGGTCTACGGCCACACCGGCAGCAACCAGCGCAGCGACCGCAAGGAGAGCTGCCAGGGCATCCAGACGCTCGAGGAGATCGGCGACCTCAACGAGGGCAACGTCGACGGCGCCCTCGACAGGTTCGAGCCGACCGGCTGGACCCCGCTGGCGAAGTCGGTGCGCGAGGCGGCCAAGGCGTTCAAGGAGCAGAACGGCCGCACGAACCGGATCATCATCGTCACCGACGGCATCGAGGAGTGCGGCGGCAACGCGAAGGCCGAGGCGCGCAAGATCCGCCGGTCCGGCATCGGCGTGAAGCTCGACGTCGTCGGCCTCGGCGTCGAGAAGGGCAAGGGCGACAGCCAGCTCTCGAAGATCGCCGGCGTCACCGGCGGCAGGTACTCCTCCGTCGACGACGCCGCCGACCTCCAGGCCTACTTCGACAAGGAGCTCGCCTCCTGGGTGGGCGCCGCGAAGGTGGCCGACTGCATCGCCAAGAGCCTCGGGCCGTACGCCAACTGCCAGGCGCAGCGCTGGGAGCAGGCGCAGCGGGCGATTCGCAACGAGGTGACCACGCTGCGAGCCGAGGGCAAGACGCGCGCCGCGAACCAGCTCGAGCAACGACTGGTCGACACGAGCACCTACTTCGCGAGCACCCTGACGACGACGGGCGCCGCCGCGATCAAGGCGTTCCGTTCGGACAACCCCGACGTCAAGCGGATCCAGGAGCACCTGAAGAGGACGTCCGACGGGCGGGCGGCGCTGGAGCACGTCGGCGAGCCGTGCCGGTGAGTCACGGCACCAGGTCCGCCCTCACGTCACCGGTGTCCGGGTCGTAGGGGACAGACAGGTGCTGGTGCACCATCACCCACGCGCCGTCGCGACGCTCGAACACCCGGGTTCCCCGTGACCAGCTCTCCGCGGTCTCGCCGTTGGCCGTCTCGGCCCGTACGTGGTTGAGTCCCCACGCGACGGCGAGGTCGTCCGCGACCAGGACCTTCAGGTCAGGCACCTCCATGTCGACCCGTCCCGACGACACGTCGAGGCCGCGCTCGCAGACCTCTCGCACGGCGTCCCGGCCGACGTACTGCAGTGGCGCCTCGTGCTCGTAGGAGACGATGTCCTCGGCGATGGGCTCCATCAGACCGTCCAGGTCCTTCGCGGCAGTGGCGTCGGACCACCGCTGGTGCAGGCTCCGCACCTCGTCCTCGGCTGACCCGGAGTCCGAACCGGCATCGGGGAACGAGTGGTGCTCGTGCGCGACCACCCACCTGCCCTCCTCCTTGCGCAGCCCGAGCGTCAGGCGCAGCCGGTTCTCCGGGTCGTCGGCGAGTTCCTGCGGCATCCCGCAGCGCAGCAGAGCGTGCGCGAACGCGACGTCGGCGCCGGCGGTGACGTCGAGCGACTCGATCTCGAACGAGGCGCCCAATGCCTGCCACTCGAAGAAGGGCGGCCAGGTCTCGCGGTAGGCGTCGATGCCGTGCACGCCCTCGTACGGCGGCGGCACGTCGAACATCACGATGTCGTCGGCGTGGTCCGCCAGGACGACGCTCAGGTCGCCGTCGTGGACCGCCTCTGCCCAGCGCTCGATCAGGGCACGGATCTGTTCCTCGTCAGTAGGCATGGTGCTGCTGTCCTTCCCGGTGATGCGGTGTCGACTGTTCCGTCGCACCTACAACCCCGGCGGACACGAGAACTCATCGCGGACCGAGAAAGAGATCGCCCGCGTCCGCGGGGAGACCGATGAAGGTCTTCGACCAGCGCAGACGCGGGCGACCGCCGCGGTGGCGGTGGGATTTGAACCCACGGAGGAGTTGCCCCCTCACACGCTTTCGAGGCGTGCTCCTTCGGCCGCTCGGACACGCCACCGTGAGGAAGCCTACCGGAGCCGCTCCCCCGTCCGCGCACCCCTTTCCCGGCACATCAGGACGGTCGACGGCGGTCCGCGAAGAACCGGCGGAGCACGTCCCCGCACTCCTGTCCGAGCACCCCGCCGAGCACCTCGGGACGGTGGTTGAGCCGCGGGTCGCGCAGCACGTCCCACAGCGACCCGGCGGCCCCCGCCTTGGGATCCGCGGCTCCGTAGACGACGGTCGCGACCCGCGCGAGGACGAGCGCTCCCGCGCACATCGTGCAGGGCTCGAGCGTCACCACGACCACGCAGCCGTCGAGCCGCCAGCCTCCGGTACGCGCACTCGCGGCGCGCAGCGCGACGAGCTCCGCGTGCGCGGTCGGGTCGCCCTCGGCCTCCCGTGCGTTCCTCCCCGCCGCGAGCTCCCCACCGTCGGGCCCGAGCACGACGGCGCCGACCGGTACGTCCCCCGCGGCGGCCGCGAGGCCGGCCTCGGCGAGTGCGCGGCGCATCACCGGCTCGTACGCCGCCACCCGCGCGGGCGGCGGGTCGGGCAGTGCGGCGCGAGAACTCATGACGGACAGTCTTGCCCTGCCGGGCGGTGGGTCCGCAACCGGTACGGTGACCGCCATGCGCACGCACGTCGTCGACCATCCGCTCGTCGCACACAAGCTCACCTTCCTGCGCGACGAGTCCACCGACTCCCCCACCTTCCGGCGCCTCACCGACGAGCTGGTCACGCTGCTCGCATACGAGGCCACCCGCGACGTCCGCACCGAGGAGGTCGAGGTCACCACGCCGGTCGCGCCCGCCCGGGGCCGTCGGCTGTGCCGGCCCGTCCCGCTGGTCGTCCCCGTGCTCCGTGCGGGCGCCGGCATGCTCGACGGCATGATCAGGCTGCTGCCCACCGCGCAGGTCGGGTTCCTCGGCATGATCCGCGACGAGGTCACGCTCGCCGCGTCGACCTACGCGATGCGCCTGCCGGAGAACATCGACGGGCGGCAGTGCTACGTTCTCGACCCCATGCTGGCGACCGGCGGCACCCTCGTCGAGACCTCCCGGGTCCTCCTCGACCGGGGGGCGAGCCAGATCACCTGCATCTGCCTGCTCGCCGCGCCCGAGGGGCTCGCCCGCATGGAGCGCGAGCTCGGCGACGCGAGCGTCAGCGTCGTCACCGCCGCGCTCGACGAGCGGCTGAACGACCGCGGCTTCATCGTCCCCGGGCTGGGCGACGCGGGTGACAGGCTCTACGGCGTCGTGACGTGACCTCGAGCGCGCGCCTACCGGTCGGCGTCGCCGCGGGACA
The DNA here is from genome assembly GCA_009379955.1 of Streptosporangiales bacterium. Classification (NCBI taxonomy): domain Bacteria; kingdom Bacillati; phylum Actinomycetota; class Actinomycetes; order Streptosporangiales; species Streptosporangiales bacterium. The sequence goes on from WHST01000062.1 coordinate 14,754, forward strand.
TCCCGCGACCGCCGAGGCGGGCGCGCAACTGCTCAGGCACGGGGGGTCCGCCGCCGACGCGGCGGTGGCCGCCGTCCTCACCAGCTGTGCCGCGGAGACGATCATGACGGGTCTCGGTGGCGGTGGCTTCGCGACGTACTGGTCGGCAAGGGACCGGACCGCCACCTGCGTCGACTTCTTCGTCACGGTGCCCGGTCTCGGCGGCGACACCGAGCCCGGGCCCATGCGCCCCATCTCCGTCCAGTTCGGCAGCGTCCCGTTGCAGTACTCGATCGGCGGCGCCACGGTCGCCGTGCCCGGCGTGCCCGCGGGCTGCGCGGCCCTGCACGACCGGTGGGGCAGGCTGCCGTGGCGCGACGTCGTCGCGCCCGCCGCGGCGAACGCGGCCGCAGGCGTCGCGATGCCGCACCAGCAGGCGTCGACGCTGGAGTCGATCGCGGAGGCCATGACCCCTGGCGAGGGCGCCCTCGCGTACGTCAGGGACGGACACTTCCTCCGCGGCGGCGAGACCCTCCGTCACCCGGGACTGGCCGAGACGATGCGCCTGATCGGCGACGAGGGCGTGGAGACCTGCTACCGGGGCGAGCTCGCGGACGAGCTGGTCGACGCGGTACGCACTGACGGCGGCGTGCTCGGCCACGAGGACCTCCGGGCGTACCGCGTGAAGCTCTTCACCGCCGACGCGGTGCCGCTCGGCGGTTCCACCGTCCACGGCCGCCGCGACCTGCTCGACACGCTCGGCGCCTTCGCCGGCCTGCCCGACGACGTCGCGAAGCTCACGCCGGGCGACCGCGCACTCGCGGTCGCCCGCGAGCTCGGCGGCCCGGACGGCCTCGGCGACACGACCAACATCGTCGCCGTCGACGCGGACGGCGACGCGTGCGTGGTCACGACGAGCCTCGGCCTCGGTTCCGGGGTGTGGCTGCCCGGCCGGGGCGTCCACCTCAACTCCATGCTCGGCGAGGGCGAGCTGCACCGCGGCTCGGCGCCGGCGGGCAGCCGCGTCGGCAGCATGATGTGCCCGGTGGTCGTCACCGACTTCGGCGAGCTCACCCTGGCCGCGGGCGCGGCCGGGGCCTCGCGCATCAGGACCGCCATCGTGCTGAGCGTCCTCGGCGTGGTCGCGGAGGACCTCCCGCCCGACGAGGCGATCGCCAGGGGGCGCTATCACCGCGTCGGTCGCACGGTCCACGCCGAGCCCGACGTCAGCGGCGACGTGCTCGAGGCGCTGGGCGGGCGCTACGAGGTGCGCATCGGTGACGCGCCGCCCCACTACTTCGGCGGCGCGAGCATGGTCGGACGAGGCGGCGGCGGTGCCGACCCGCGCCGGGGCGGCACCTTCGTCGAGCTGCTGCCCACGCCGACGAGGCGTCCTCACTCTCCGGAGGGCTGACCCTGATCACCCCGCACGTTCACCGGCGGCGGCTAGTGTGGACGGCGCGCCTTCGAGGTCTTCGAAAGCGTAGGTGGTAGATATAGTGTTGCTGTAATGTGTCGTACACCCGCAGTCACGACCCCAACCCCGGAGGAGGTGCCGCGGAGACCATGCCCAAGAAGCTGCTGATCTGGGCGCTCGTCGCGTTCCTCATCTTCTACCTCGTCACGCAACCCGACCAGGCCTCGAACATCGTCCGAGGTATCGCCGGGGGCATCGCCGGCGGGTTCCGGGGAGTCGGTGAATTCCTGAGCGGACTGGCATGAACGTCCTGACGCCGCGTAACTACGCGCCGGCGTCAGTGAGCCGGTACCTGCTCCCCGCCGAGAACCAGGTCATCTCGGTGCGGCAACACCCCGTCGTCCTGGCGAAGTCGTTCTTCGTCACCCTGGGCGTGTTCATCGTCGCGGGGATCATCAGCGCGCAGATCGGCACGGAGTCGCCGGCCCAGGTCGTGATCTGGGTGCCCGCACTCGTGGCGATCGGCTGGTTCGCGATCAGCGCCATCCAGTGGTGGGTCGACTGGTTCACCATCACCGAGAAGCGGTTCATCCTCACCACGGGCATCATCACCAAGAAGGTCGCGATGATGCCGCTGGCCCGCGTCACGGACATGAGCTTCCAGCGGTCGCCGATGGGTCGCATCCTCGGTTACGGCGAGTTCATCCTGGAGTCCGCGGGTCAGGACCAGGCCCTGCGGTCCGTGCCCTACCTGCCGTACCCCGAACAGATGTACCGGCGCGTCTGCCTGTGGATCTTCCCCGAACGGGTCGAGGAGGACGAGGCCGCGCGCCAGGAGGCCGAGGACAACGCCACCAGCTCCTGACGACACGCACGACATGACGACGCCGCCCCGAGCGTTCGGGGCGGCGTCGTCATGTCGTGCGTGGTGAAGGTCGGCCTACCTGATCTCCCAGCCCCAACCGCCGATGGTCGGAGGCTTCGGCTTCGCGACCCCGGCGACGATGGACTGCTCCGTTCCGGTGCCCGCATCCGCGCCGGCGCTGGCGCTCGAGGCGACGAGCAGACTCGCGGTGATCGCGGCGGCCGAGGCGGCCGTGATGACGAGGCCGCGGAAGGCCGCCCGCAGTCGGCGGCTGGTGGTCTTCGACATCCCATTGACTCCGATCGTGCGTCCGGCGGTGCTGATTGCCTCCGGCGGTGCCGCCTCGGACGGTACCGGTTTCGCGACGGTTCCGGTGAAACGCGACCGGTTCAGGTGTGCGGTTCAGACTCTCTGGGTAGGAGGCGCGACATGACGTGGGCGAGCGGTGGCTGGCAGGAGATCGGCCAGGGCTGGTGGCAGATCCTCAACATCGCGGTGGCACTGGTGCTGTCGGCGGCGATCGGGCTCGAGCGCGAGCTCAGATACCGCGACGCCGGGCTCCGAACCCAGACGCTCGTCGGCGTGGCGTCGGCGCTCTTCACGCTCGTCTCGAAGTATGGGTTCAGCGACATCCTCGGCGACGACGTCATCCTGGACCCGTCGCGTGTCGCGGCGCAGATCGTGTCGGGTATCGGCTTCGTGGGCGCGGGCCTGATCTTCGTCCGCCGCAACGTGGTCCGCGGGCTGACCACGGCGGCCACCGTCTGGCTGACCGCGGCCGTCGGAGCCGCCGCCGGTGCGGGACTGCCGCTGCTCGCCGTCCTCGTGACCGCGTCGCACTTCCTCGTCGTGTACGGACTGTCGCCGCTCGCCAGGAAGCTGCCCGACACCAGGTTCTCCATCAGGCAGCTGCGCGTCGACTACGAGGTGGGCACCGGCGTGCTCGCCCGCGTGCTCGAACGCTGCACCGCGCTCAACTTCGTCGTCGAGGACCTGGGCTCGCGCCATCTCGACGGCAGCTCGGAGGCGGCTCCGCGGCACGTCTCCGTGCTGCTCCAGCTGCGCGGCAAGCAACCGCTCAGCGAGCTGGCGTCGGCACTGGACGAGCTGGACGGCGTCACGAGGGTCGTGACCGGCGACCGGGCCGAGGAAGAGGAGTGACCGCACGCGGCGCGCGCTCCTGTGAGAGACGCGACGTCCGGCAGTACGCGTACCGATATGTCGATCGGGGAGGTACGAATGAGCCTCATGCGCACGAAGTCGGTGGAGCAGTCGATCGACGACACCGACCATCCCGAGCACCGGTTGAAGAAGAATCTCACCTCGCGCGACCTCATCGTCTTCGGCATCGGCGTGATCATCGGCACGGGGATCTTCGTGCTCACCGGGATCCAGGCCGCCGTCAACGCCGGTCCCGCGCTGGTGATCAGCTTCGTCCTCGCCGCGGTCGCCTGCACCCTCGCGGCCATGTGCTACGCCGAGTTCGCGTCGACGGTGCCGGTCGCCGGCAGCGCGTACACGTTCTCGTACGCCACGCTCGGTGAGTTCGTCGCGTGGATCATCGGTTGGGACCTCGTGCTGGAGTTCGCCCTCGGCGCGGCGGTCGTGTCACGCGGCTGGTCGGCGTACCTGCAGTCCCTGTTCGGACTGCCCACCTGGCTGGCGGGTGACAAGGCCATCCCGGACTTCGGCGCGATCTTCATCGTCGCGGTGCTCGCCGTACTGCTCGTGGTCGGCACCAAGCTGTCCGGGCGCGTCACGGCGGTGCTCGTCGCCGTCAAGCTCGCCGTCGTTGCGTTCGTGGTGGTCGCCGGACTCTTCTTCATCGAGCCGAGCAACTACCGCCCGTTCATCCCGCCCGCGGAGACCCAGGAGGCCGCCGGCGGTCTGACGACGCCGCTGTTCCAGCTCATGACCGGTCAGGCCACCCACTTCGGCCTCTTCGGGATCATCGCCGCCGCGTCGATCGTGTTCTTCGCGTACATCGGCTTCGACGTGGTCGCGACGACCGCGGAGGAGACGAAGAACCCGCAACGCGACGTGCCGCGCGGCATCATCGGGTCACTGGTGATCTGCACGATCCTCTACGCGGCGGTGACACTCGTCATCACCGGCATGAAGAAGTACACCGAGCTCAACACCGGCGCGCCGCTCGCCGATGCGTTCACCGACCACGGCACGGTGGGTGACGTCGCGAGCAAGCTGATCTCCATCGGCGGCATCGTCGGCATCACGTCGGTGATCATGGTGCTGATGCTCGGACAGAGCCGCGTGCTGTTCGCCATGTCGCGCGACGGCCTGCTGCCGCCGAGGCTCGCCAAGGTGCACCCGCGCTTCGGCACACCGTGGATCATCACGACGGTCACGTCGGTCGGCGTCGCCCTGCTCGCGGGATTCGTCCCGCTGGCGAAGCTGTCGGAGCTCACCAGCATCGGCACGCTGTTCGCGTTCGTGCTCGTGTCGATCGGGGTGGTCGTGTTGCGCAAGAAGCGCCCCGACCTGCGCCGCGGGTTCACCGTGCCCGGCGTCCCGTGGCTGCCGATCCTGTCGATCGTCGCGTGCGTGTGGCTGATGCTCAACCTGCCGGCGGACACCTGGATCAGGTTCCTGATCTGGATGGCGGCGGGCCTGCTCATCTACTTCGTCTACAGCTCGCGCAACAGCCGCCTGGCCAAGGAGGAACGCGCCGACAAGCTCACTCGGTGAGCTGCGGGCGCTTGGCGAGGCCGTCGACACCGGTGCCGGTGATCGCGGCGTCGAGCAGCTGCGCGGTGTGCACGACCGGCATGGGTGCGCCACGCGCGGCGAGACCCTGCGAGATCTGCATCATGCAGCCGGGGTTGGCGGTGACGAGGACGTCGGCGTCGACGCTCGCGACGGCCGCGGCCTTGCGCTCACCGAGGTCCGCGGCCGCCTCCGGCTGCAGCAGGTTGTAGACACCCGCGGAACCGCAGCACAGGGCAGCGTCGGGGACCTCCACCAACGTGACCCCCGGCACGCCCTGCAGCAGCCGGCGCGGCTGGGTGCGGATGCCCTGCGCGTGCCCGAGATGACAGGCGTCGTGGTACGCGATCCGCAGTGACAGCGGCTTGCGCTCGGCGACGGTGCCGAGGTGCACGAGGTACTCGCTGAGGTCGTACACCTTGGCGTGGAACGCCTTGACGCGCTCCGCGTAGGCGGGATCGTCGGCGAGCAGGTCGACGTACTCCTTCATCGCCGAACCGCAGCCCGCCGCGTTGACGACGACCGCGTCGACGTTGGCCTCGGTGAACATGTCGACGACCGCGCGGGCGTAGCGTTGCGCCTCGTCCTCGCGCCCGTTGTGCAGCGACAGGGCACCGCAACAGCTCTGCCGGCGCGGCACGATGACGTCGCAGCCCTCGGCCGCGAGCACGCGGGCGGTGGCGGCGTTGACGTCGGAGAAGAAGACGTCCTGCACGCAGCCGGTCAGCAGGCCGATCACGGCCCGGCGGTCGCCCTGGGCGGGCACGCGTACCGGGAGATCGGTGCGCTTGCTCAGCGGTGGGGCGATCGACTCCATCGCGCGCAGTGAGCCCGGCAGCCTGCCGTGCAACCGCGTGGCGCGGACGAGGCGGTCGAGGCGGAGGAACCGGTAGACCTGGAGCAGCGCGCGCATCACGCGCATGCGGCGCTGGTGCGGGAACGTCGCGAAGATGAGGCCGCGCAGCAGCCGCTGCCCGAGCGGGCGCTTGTGGTTGCGCTCGATCTGCGCCCTCGTCGCGGTGACGATCTTGTCGTACTGCACCCCGGACGGGCACGACGTCACGCACGCCATGCAGCCGAGACACCGGTCGATGTGCGTGACGAGCGAGTCGGTCAGCTCCGCGCCCTCGAGCCCCGCCTTGATCAGGTCGATGCGTCCGCGGGGGGAGTCGGACTCGTGTCCCCACAGCTCGTACGTCGGGCAGGTGGGCAGGCAGAACCCGCAGTGCACGCAGTCGTCGACGAGCTTCGCGGATGGCGGGCGATGGTCGTCGAACGCACCCATGTCGATCGACCTGACGCGCTCGCCTCCTGCGCTCATCGGTGCCGGGTCACTCATCGTCAGATACCTCCCGCGAACCGACCGGGTGACAGCACCCGATCGGGGTCGAACTCCCGCTTGATCCGCTCCATCAGCGCGATGCCGGGGATCGGACCGAACGCGTCGGTGCCGCGCTTGGCCAGCGCCTGGTGGACGTCGCGGGGCGCGCTCTCGACGAACACCGTGCCGTCGTGCCTGGACGCGACGACGCGCAGCTCCTCGATCGCCGCGACGACCGGCTCGGTGTCGTACTCGCCGGACACTCCCGCGTGGATCACGCCCACGCCGATGGCGCCGCGGCAGGTGACCGACAGGCCGGCGCGCGCCGCGATCGCCCGGGTGGCGTCGATCATCGGCCCTGCCACGGACGACGGGACGGCCATGCGCAGCGACGTGCCGCCGCCGTCGGCGGCCGGCCGGGTCCACCAGTCCGGCAGCTGTGACGGGCCCTCGACCTCGGTGACCTCCGCCTCGACCCCCAGGATCCGCCGCACGGCGTCGGTGCGCGCGGCGACGCCACGCGCGGTGCCCTCGACGGCCACGCCGATCGTCAGCGGCCCGTCCCCTGGACCCGCGTCGACCTCGACCGCGGCCGGGACCACCTGGGCGCGGCGCAGCGCGCCGGCGAACCAGCCGGCGATCTCGCCCTGGTCGACCGGCACGGTGACGAGGGTCGTGCGCTCGGGCACCGGGTGCAGCCGGAACACGGCCTCGGTGACGATCGCGAGCGTGCCGAGCGAACCGACGAGCAGCTTGCCGAGGTCGTAGCCCGCGACGTTCTTCACGACCGCGCCGCCGGAGTGCGCGATGGTGCCGTCGGCGAGCACGACGGTGATGCCGATCAGCAGGTCGCGCACGGTGCCGAACGCGTGGCGCAGCGGGCCCGACGGGTCGGCGGCGATGGTGCCGCCAACCGTGCCCCCGACGTAGCCGTCCTGCACCGGCAGGCGCGTGGCGAGAGCGAGGCGCTGCCGCTTCGGGAACAGGGAGGCGGACAGCCGCGACATCGGCGTACCGGCGCGCACGCGGGCGACGAGATCGCCCGCGTTGTGGTCGACGATGCCGACGAGTCCGCTGGTGTCGAGGAGCACGTCGACGTGCTCGGGCGGCTTGCCCCACCCCAGCTTGGTGGCCGTGCCCCTGGGCACGACCTTCATGCCGCGCTCGGTCGCCATGCGGAGAACCGCGGCGACCTCCTCGGTGGAGCGGGGCGTGGCGATGTACCTGGCCTGGACGTCGGCGACCGAGTCGACGACGGCCGACGCGTCTTGCAGCCGAACGGCATCGGCGACTGGCACTACATGACCTCCGCGCCTTCGACGGCGGGTTCGTCCGCGCTGTGCACCCGAGGTACCTCACCACACATCCGCGGCGTGGGGAAGATCTTGCCGGGGTTCGCGAGACCCTTGGGGTCGAAGGCGCAACGCAGCCGCTGCATGGTGTCGAGGTCGTCGGCGGTGAACATGCGCGGCATGTTCTTCGCCTTGTCGACGCCGACGCCGTGCTCGCCGGTGATCGAGCCGCCGTGCTCGATGCAGAGGTCGAGAATCGCCCCCGACAGCTCCTCGGCCCGCTCGGCCTCACCCTCGACCCGGGCGTCGAACAGCACGAGCGGGTGCAGGTTGCCGTCGCCCGCGTGGAAGACGTTGGCGACCCGTACCCCGGACTTCTCGGCGAGCTCGCCCATCCGGTGCAGCACCTTCGGCAGGGTGGTGCGCGGGATGACGCCGTCCTGGATGATGTAGTTGGGACTGATCCTGCCCACGGCCGCGAACGCCGACTTGCGTCCCGTCCAGAGCAGCGCACGCTCCTCGTCTGACGCCGCCACCCGGAGCTCGAACGCCCCCGCCTGCGCGCACCGCTCCTTCACCTGCTCGAAGGTGTGCTCCACCTCCGCGACCGGCCCGTCGATCTCGACGAGGAGCACGGCACCCGCACCCTCCGGGTAGCCGCAGCCGACGGCGACCTCGGCCGCCTCGATGGCCAGGGCGTCCATCATCTCGATCGCGGCGGGCACCACGCCGGCGCCGATGATGGAGCTGACCGCCTCCCCCGCGTCGTCGGTGCTGCGGAAGCCGGCGAGCAGGGTGCTGACCGCCTCCGGGTCGCGGGTGAGGCGAACGGTCACCTCGGTCGCGACGCCGAGAGTTCCCTCGGACCCGACGAACGCGCCGAGCACGTCGTAGCCGGGGTACTCGGCCGCCTTGCCGCCGAACCGCACGCGGTCGCCGTCCGGCGTCACGATCTCGGCGCCGGTGACGTGGTTGGTGGTGAACCCGTACTTCAGGCAGTGGGCGCCACCGGAGTTCTCCGCGACGTTGCCGCCGATGGAGCAGATCTGCTGGCTCGACGGGTCGGGCGCGTAGTGGAGCCCGTGCGGAGCAGCTGCCTTGCTGATCGCGAGGTTGATGACTCCTGGTTCGACGACGGCGCACGCGTCGTCGGGGTGGACGGACTTGATCGCGCGCATCTTCGCCGTGACGACGAGCACGCCCTCGGCATGCGGGAGCGCGCCGCCGGACAGTCCCGTGCCCGACCCGCGGGCGACGAACGGGACCCCGGCGGAGACGCAGGCGCTCACCGTCGCCTGGACGTCCTCGGCACTCTCCGCCAGCACGACGAGACCCGGTCGCACCCGGAAGTGGGCCAACCCGTCGCACGCGTATGTCTCGAGCTCGGCGGGATCGTCGATCACCTTGTGGGCACCGATCCTGGCGCGGATCTCGGTGCTCACGGGGACCAGACGCCCTGGTACCTGGGATTGCGTTCTCACCAGCAGGCCTCCGGGAGGGGTCACGGCGCCACAGCGGTGTCGATTGGCGGCATAGTGGTTTCCTACGAAACCCTTGGGGGGAAGCTATCACCGAGCACCGCCCGAGGTCCCGGGTGGACGACCCGTGACGCGTCCGTCCGGTGGGAGAGGCACGTCACGGCGAAGACAGGGGTGCGAGAGAGTGAAAGCGGAACAGGCGACCGATCCGGTCGCACATCACGGTGAGGGGCCGGTGTGGGACTCGGCCACGGGTCGGCTGCTGTCGGTCGACATGCTCGACGGTGACGTGCTCTTCCTCGACCCGGAGACGGGCACGACGACGCGCACCCACGTGCACTGCGTGGTCGGGTGCGTCCGGCCACGCAGGTCCGGTGGCTACGTCCTCGCGGTCGAGCGCGGATTCGCGTTCCTCGACGCCGACTCGCAGACGCCTGAGCTCATGCCGGAGCTGTGGACCGACAGGTACGTACGGATGAACGAGGGCGGCTGCGACCCGCAGGGACGCTTCTACTGCGGCTCGATGGCGTACGACCAGCGCGAGGGCAGGGGCACGGTGTGGCGGCTCGACACCGACGGCCACGCCGAGCACGTTCTCGAGGAGGTCACGGTCTCCAACGGGATCGTCTGGAGCCTCGACGGGTCGACGGTGTACTACATCGACACGCCCACGCGCCGGATCGACGCCTTCACCTTCGACGCCGACACGGGCCGGTTCGCCGACCGGCGTCCGTTCGTCACGGTGCCCGACGACGTCGAGGGCAAGCCGGACGGCATGACCATCGACACCGAGGGCGGGCTGTGGGTCGCGTTCTTCGGCGGGAGCTGCGTCCGCCGGTACGACACCACCGGCACGGTGCAGGAGCAGATCGACGTGCCGGTGACGCAGGTGACCGCCTGCGCGTTCGGCGGGCCCGACCTCGACGAGCTGTACATCAGCACCTCGAGCTACGGCCTCGGACACCACCACGAGGAGCCGGAAGCAGGCGCTCTCTTCCGCGCGCGGCCCGGTGCCACGGGCGTCCCTGTCGTCGCGTACGCCGGCTGACCGCGCGTCACGAGTCGCGGAGATGCAGGCACCGTCGCAGGAGCGCCGCAGACTCGTCTTCGTCGGCAGCGTCCTCGTCGACCTGGTCGTCCGGGTCGACGAGCTCCCCGGGCGGGGTGCGGACATCCTCGCGCGGGGCGCCCACGCCACGCCGGGCGCCGGCTTCGACGTGCTCGCCGCCGCCGCGAGACACGGCCTCCCCGCCGCGTTCGCCGGGCGGCACGGCGACGGCCCCTTCGGCTCCCGGGTCGAGGAGTCGCTCGCGGCCGAGGGGATCGACGTGCTGCTCCCGGCCACACACGGCGACGACACGGGCTTCCGAGTGGGACTCGTGGAGCGGGGCGGCGACCGCACGTTCGTGACCTGCGCGGGTGCCGAGTCGCGTCTCGACACCGCCGACCTCGCGGGGCTCCGGCTCGAGTCCACCGACGTCGTCCACGTCAGCGGGCGCGACCTCGCGCAGCCGGGCGCCGGCACGGCGATCGCCGGCTGGCTGCGCACCCTGCCCGCCGACATCGCGGTCTCGCTCGAGGTCGGTCCGCGTCACGACGACGTCCCGTCGGACGTGCACACCCGGGTGCTGCGCCGCTGCGACGTCGTCTCGATGCCGTTGTCGGCGACCGGCAGCCTGCTCGGCACGAGCGGGGTCAAGGCGGCGGCGGAGGCGCTCCACGACTACGCCCCACGCCTCACCGCGGCGGTGTTCCGTCGTGGCGTCGACGGCTGTTGGGCGTACGACGCGGAGTCGGGCAGCGCACCTGTCGAGGTGCCCGCGCCCCCGCTCGACCCGACCGACGGCACGCGCATGGACGGCACGCACACGGGCGTCGTGCTGGCCGGACTCGCTCGCGGCCTCCCCGTCGCGACGGCCGCGCTGCGGGCGAACGTCGCCGCGCTGCTCGGCGCGTCCGGCCGCGACGCCGCCGACATCGCATCCGCCGCCACCGTCGACCGCTTCCTCGGCACGAGGTGGAACGGATCCTGACCGTGCCCCGAACATCCATATGTCGCGTTTGGACACGCCCGTCCGCCCCGGCGGACAACGAGGCCCCCGGCCATGTATCGTCCTCCGCGGTGCACTAGCAGGTGCGCCGTACGACGTACGAGGAAGTAGAGAAACATGGTCCAGGGAACCGTCAAGTGGTTCAACGCCGAGAAGGGCTACGGCTTCATCACTCCCGATGGAGGCGACAACGACGTTTTCGTGCACTACTCGGCGATCACTTCGCGCGGGTACCGCACGCTGGAACAGGACCAGCGGGTGGAGTTCGAGACCGTCCAGGGCCCGAAGGGCCTCCAGGCCGACCAGGTGACGCCGCTCTAACCCGCCGGCAGAGATAGCGGCCCAACTCTCGCAACAGGACGCCGTGGTGACCGCGGCGTCCTTCTTGCTATGCCGCGATTCAGCCGGCTCCGGTGAGGAGTACCTCGGCACCGACCGGCCGGTAGCCGGCGTCGAGGAACGTGCGCATCGAAGCGGCGTTGCCCGGTGCCACCTGCGCCCACAGGGACCTGCCGTCAGGTACGAGCGCACGGGCGGCGTGGACGAGCGCACGCGCGAGACCACGGCCGCGGGCCGCGGGATCGAGCTCGACGTTCACCTCGTACCTCCCGCCGACCCCGCGCCCGATCGCGAGGACCGCGCCGCCACCGGTCCACATCCAGACGCCGTCGCGATGCCGCAGTGCCCGGCGGAGCCTGGGATGGTCGCTCGTCTCGATCTCGTCGAGTCCGAGCTCGACAAGACTCGTCTCCGCGTACGGCAGCGGCTCGGCGAGGAGCACGGCGTCGGTCGAGCCGATCCGCCTGCCGATCCGGGTCGCCAGCGCGAGGACGAACGACGGACCGAGCGGCGCCGAGAGGTCGACGGTTCGCAGCTGCTCCGCCACCCACCCGGCGTCGACGTCGGCGACCACCATCGCGTGGGCGGTGAAGGCCAGCACACCGGCGTCACGCGCGTTCACCGGCGCGACGACGGACACGCTGCCGTCCGCGGCGGGGAAGCGCCCGCGCTCCACGTCGGCGATGATGCGGGGGAGATCGGACGCGGTCACAGCCGCGATCCTGCCAGTCGGGGAGAGGACGGAGCATGCGCGCGCCACAGGTCGTCCCGCTGGCGGGACTCCCCGACCGGGTGACGGTCTACGAGGTCGGCCCGAGGGACGGCCTGCAGAACGAGTCGGCGATCGTCCCGGTCGATGTGAAGGCCGAGTTCGTCCGGCGGCTCGTCTCCTGTGGCCTGCGGGTGATCGAGGCGACGAGCTTCGTGCACCCGCGCTGGGTGCCGCAGCTCGCCGACGCCGAAGAGCTGCTCGCCGCCCTCGACCGCACGGGCACCACCCGGTTCCCCGTGCTCGTGCCGAACGAGCGGGGCCTCGACCGCGCGCTGGCCGCGGACGTCCGCGAGATCGCGGTCTTCGCCAGCGCGACGGAGACCTTCGCACAACGCAACCTCGCGCGCAGTCTCGACGGCCAGTTCGCGATGTTCGAGCCCGTCCTCGGCCGCGCGGTCGAGGCCGGCCTGACGGCGCGTGGCTACGTCTCGATGGCCTACGGCGACCCGTGGGAGGGCGACGTCGCGATCGACCAGGTCGTCCGCGTCGGGAGGAGGCTGCTCGACCTCGGATGTGACGAGCTCTCGATCGGCGACACGATCGGCGTGGCCACACCCGGACACGTCGCGGCACTGCTCGACGCGTTCACGGACGCCGGCGCGGACGTCGGCAGGCTCGCGGTGCACTTCCACGACACGTACGGCCAGGCGCTCGCCAACACCCTCGCCGCGCTGGGCCGTGGTGTCACGGTGGTCGACAGCGCGGCCGGCGGTCTCGGCGGCTGTCCGTACGCGGAGAGCGCCACGGGCAACCTCGCCACCGAGGACCTCGTCTGGCAGCTGCACGGGCTGGGCATCGAGACGGGCGTCGACCTCGCCGCGCTCGTCGAGACGAGTAGCTGGATGGCCGAGCGGCTCGGCCGGCCGAGCCCGTCGCGCACCGTCGCGGCCCTCGGCGGTCAGCGAGCCACCTGAGGGGCCGCCGCCACATGTCGGCCGTGACATGGCATCCTGCCGTCCATGTCGGTACCGCAGGGACCTCAGGGCCAGCAGCCCGTACCGGGCCAGGGACAGCACGGCCCGTACCAGGGTCCGCCGCCGAACCCGTACCAGCAACAGAACCCGTACCAGCAGCCGAGTCCGTACCAGCAGCAGCCGCCGGGCTATGGACCGCCGCCGGGGCCGTACGGTCAGCCACTGGTGCTGCCGTACCGGCTCGCGGACACGGGCACGCGAGTCGTGCAGGGGATCATCGACGCGCTGATCGCGGCCGCGCCTGCCTTGGCCGTCGTCCTCGTCGCGGTGGTGGTTGCCGTGGTCGGAGCGACCACGGAGACTCCCGCGCTCGCGGTGGTCGGTGCCATCCTCTACTTCGTCGCGATCCTCGCCGGCTGGGGCATGAACTTCTACTGCCAGGTGTGGCGGCCGGCCAAGTACGACGGCCAGACCATCGGCATGGCGCAGAAGGGCCTCCGCGTCGTGAAGATCGACGGAAGCCCGGTGACGATGGGAGACCTCGCCATCCGTTGGCTCCTGTACTTCTTCGTCGAAGGCGGCCTCATCGCGTTGATCCTCATCGCGGCGACGCAACGCAAGCAGCGACTGGGAGACCTGGCGGCGAAGACCTTGGTGGTCCACGTCGAGTAGTCCGATTTGGGACTGATCCGGCGGTTTGCGGGCGACCGGGGCGAAGAAATCACCGGAAACCGGGGAGTGGGCTACGGACGGTATAGCCGATCGTGGCATTCTTTCCCGCATGTCTACACCGCAGGGGCCATACGGCCAGCAACCGGGGCAGCCCCCCGGTCAGAACCCATATCAGCAAGGCGGACAAGGTCAGCAGCCCGGCCAGCCTGCGTACGGTCAGCAGCCAGGACAGGGCGGGCAACAGCAAGGGCAGCCCGGCTACGGCCAGCAGGGGTACGGGCAGCAGCCCCAGAACCCCTACGGCCAGCCACCGCAACAGCCCGGCTACGGCCAACAGCAACAACAGCAGCAGCAGCAGAACCCGTACCAGCAGCAGGGCTACGGTCAGCCGCCGCAACAGCCCGGCTACGGGCAACAGCAACAGCCACAGCAGAACCCGTACCAGCAGCAGGGCTACGGCCAGCAGCCGCAACAGCAGCAGGGCTACGGCCAGCAGCAGCAGAACCCCTACGCGCAGCAGGGATACGCACAACAGGGCTACGCGCAGCAGGGGTACGGCCAGATGCAGCCCTATGGTCAGCCACAGGGGCAGATCGCCGAGCTCGGCGCCCGAGTCGTGCAGTTCCTGATCGACTACGCCGCCTTCGTGCTTCCCGGTGTCGTCCTCTACCTCATCGGCTACATCCTGACCATCGCGGGTGCCGCGAACCAGAGTGGCGGGCTGGCCATCGTCGGCGGGATCGTGATCGCCCTCGGCCTGATCGCCGTCGCGGTGATGCACTTCCTCAACCAGGTCATCTTCGCGAACAAGAACAACGGTCAGACCTTCGGCATGGTCAAGCGCAGGATGCGCGTGGTCAAGCTCGACGGCAGCCCGGTCGGCATGGGCGACCTCGCGATCCGCTGGCTTCTGCTCGGCGTGATCGACGGTGGAGTCGTCGGCCTCATCCTGATCGGCGCGACCGAGAAGAAGCAGCGCCTGGGTGACATGGCGACCAAGACCGTCGTCGTCCAGGAGTAATCGGCGTCATCGCACCACCTGTCGGCCGGGGAAGGTTCGCCTCCCCGGCCGCTTCCTTTCCCGCGGACGGCCTCGCGGTGGCATCATCGCTGGTGCGCATCGCTGGGGTGAGGCAACCATCCGGCGACGCTGAGGCGTGTCCAGGACCAGAACGGGATGGTCGGCAGGGCGTGGACGAACAGACCCGGCAGGCGTTCGACGAGTTCGCGCATGCCCGGATGCAGCACCTGCTGCGGTTCGGCCACGTACTGACCGGCGATCCCCATGCGGCAGCCGACCTGGTCCAGGATGCCCTGGAGCGAGCGATGCTCGCCTGGCCGCGGGTGACTCGACAGGGCGACCCGGAGGGCTATGTACGACGCATCATGGTGAACCGGAACATCAGCATCTGGCGGAAGCTGCGGCGTGAGCGGCTCGTCGACGAGCCACCCGAGCAGACGTCGGTGCCCGAAGGACGCGACCTCGCGCTGTGGGAGCAGCTGCGCCGGCTCCCGCCGCGGCAGCGCGCCGTGCTCGTCCTCCGGTACTACGAAGACCTGACCGAGCAGCAGACGGCCGACACGCTCGGCTGCTCGGTCGGCACGGTGAAGAGCCAGGCGTCGAAGGCGGTCGCGAACCTGCGCCGGCACGTCGAGGGCTTCACCGAGAGCGAGGCCGCGCCCGGCCTCGGCGGGGTGGGGTGAGCATGGACGAGCTCGAACGGGAGCTCCGCCGCGTCCTCCGTGACGACAGGTGGCGCCTCGAGCCGCCGACGGAGGCCGTCGAGCGCGTGCGCCGGGGCGCGATGCGCCGCCAGCGCAGGCGCCGGGCCGCCGCCGGCGGGTTGAGCGCCTTCGCGATCGTCGCCGTCGCCTCGGCCGTGTTCGCCACTCCACTCCTGACCGGCGGCAACGGCGAGCAGTCCGCGGCGAAGGGTGAGGCGTCCTCGTCGGCCGAGCGTCTCGACAGCGCCTCGCCCGCCCCGATGGAGTCGGGGAAGAGCGCGCAGCCGCGCAGGACCGCGGAACCGACGGTCTCCGGCGGACCCGTCCCCGCGGGATTCCGGGCACGGTCCCTGACGGCGGTGAGCACGGACACCTTCTGGGTGCTCGGCACCGCTCCGTGCGACACCCCCGTCTGCACGTCGATCGTGCGCACCGACGACGGCGGGCGCACCTTCCGCGGCCTTCCCGCGCCGCGCGCCCCACTCGCGTCCGACCGGCCGACGCGTGCCGCGATCGGCGACCTGCGGTTCGCGAGCGGCGATGACGGCTACGCCTTCGGCGGCGCGCTGTGGACCACGCACGACGGCGGACGGCAGTGGGCCCGCGGCTCGCTGCCCGGCAGCGTGGAACGCGTCGAGGCCGCCGGCGGCACGGCGTGGGCACTGGTCAGCGTCGGCGACGGCCAACGGCTCTACCGCTCGCCGACGTCCCGCGACAGCTGGTCGCGAGTCCGGCTGCCGACCACGCTCGGCGGCGAGACGGCCGACCTCGCCGTCCACGGCAGCGGTCTCGTCACGGTCGTGGGCGGCTCGGGCGACCGTTCGGTGTCCGTCGTCTCGACCGACGGCGGCCGCACCTTCGACACCCATGACCGGCCGTGCGACCCGGCCCTCGGTTCCACCGTCTCGGCCACCAGCGGCGCCCTCTGGATGTTCTGCGCCACGGGCACCCAGGGGCGCCCGTACGTCTCCACCGACGACGCGCGGAGCTGGAACGCCGTGCGCGGCGCGCCCGCGGGCGGCTGGGCCAACTCGTCCGTCGTCGGCGCCCGGTCTCGCACCACCGCGGCGCTCGCGTCCGGCACGAGGATCTACACGCTGACCTCGGGCGGCGCCACCCGTCCCGCGTCCAACGCGGCCGACACCGGCGGCACGTCCTTCCGCTTCCTCGGCTTCACCACACCGCTGGTCGGCTACGCCGTCGTCGGCCGCACCTCGACCTCCTCCCTGTGGCGTACGACCGACGGCGGCCACACCTGGGGTACCGTCAGGTTCTAGTGCCGTACGGCACTGGGAGGTGCCGGGGTGACGCAGGAGACGGCGGGGTCCGCGAAGGGAACGGTCGCGGGCCGGCTCCGGCAGGTGGGTCCCGGACTCGTGCTGGCCGCGACAGCGGTCGGCGTCGGCGACGTCGTCACCTCGATGGTCGCGGGCGGGCGGTTCGGCTACACGTTCGTGTGGGCGTTCGTGTTCGCGGCCGTGCTGAAGTACTTCCTCACCGAGGCGCTCGGCCGCTGGCACCTGGCGACGGGCCGGACGATCATCGAGGGCTGGCGGGCCATCGGCCTGTGGGCGGTCGTGTTCGTGGGCGTCTACCTCGTCCTCTGGGCCTTCATCTACGGCGCCGCGGGACCGGCCACGGTCGGCCTCGCCGCCAACGCGATGGTGCCGGCGCTCAGCGTCGAGGCGTGGGCGATCGTGCACTCGCTCGCGGCGTTCGCGATCGTGCTGATCGGCCGGTACGGCGTCTTCGAGCTGATCATGAAGGTGCTCGTCGGCGTCATGTTCGTGACCGTCGTCGGCTCCGCGGTGATCGTCGGCCCCGATCTCGCCGGCTTCGCCCGTGGGCTGGTCCCCACGATCCCGGCGGGATCGCTGCTGTACGCGGTCGGCGTGGTCGGCGGTCTGGGCGGCACGCTCGCCCTCGCGGCGTACGGGTACTGGATCCGTGACAAGAACTGGCACGGCCGGTCGTTCATCCCGCTGATGCGCCTCGACTCCGTCATCGGGTACGTCGCCACGGCGATCTTCGCGCTGTCGATGCTGGTGCTCGGCGCGGAGTTCCTCTACGGCACCGACCGGTCGGTCGAGGGCGACGCCGGACTGCTCGCCCTGGTGGAACCGCTCGCCCAGGAGCACGGTGTCGCGCTCAAATGGCTGTTCCTCCTCGGCTTCTGGTCGGTGGCGTACACCTCGGTGCTCGGCGTCTGGAACGGGATGTCGTACCTCTTCGCCGACATCGTGCGGACGATCAGCGACCGCACCGCGAAGAGTGACACGCCCGAAGGCGAGAGGCCCAACTTCGAGCGGACGCGCTCCTACCGCCTCTTCCTGGTGATGCTGACGTTCCCGACCATCCCCTTGATCCTGCTCGGGCGGCCGGTCCAGCTCGTGCTCATCTGGGTCACGCTCGGGGCGATCTTCCTGCCGTTCCTCGCGTGCACGCTGCTCTACCTGCTCAACGCCCGCAGGTTCGGCGTTCGCCAGGGCGGGATCGTGTCGGTGTCCAACATCGTCCTCGCCCTCAGCCTGCTGGTGTTCGCGGTGCTGCTCGCGCAGCAGGTGGTCGGGCTGTTCTGACCCGGCGCTACGGTAGACGGGTGCAGGAGGAGCCGCAGGACCCGCCGGAGGCGGGCGCGCAGGCGACCAGGCAGGACTTCACCGACTACCGGTTCACGCTGGCCAACGAGCGCACCTTCCTCGCGTACGTGCGCACGGCGCTCGCCCTCGACGCGGGCGGCCTCGCCGTCGCGCAGTTCATCAGGCACCCGAGGGTCGAGGCGGTCAGCCTCGGCCTCTCCGTCGTGCTCACCGCGCTCGGCCTCGTCGTCGCCGTGCTCGGCTACCGTCGCTGGCGCCGGTCGGAGCAGGCGATCAACGCGGGCCGGGCGCTGCCGCCGTTGCAGATCCCGCTCCTCGTCGCCAGCGGGCTCGCGGTGGCGTCGCTCGCGGCACTCGTCATCGCCGTGGCCGGCCGCTGATGGCCGGCGACGACCGGCTGGCCGACCCCGGCGCGCAGCTGGAACGCACGAGCCTCGCGTGGAGCCGCACGGCGTTCGCCCTCGCGGCCTGCGGCGCCCTCCTCGTCCGACAGGGATTCGTCGACGACCTCGTCGCGCTCATCGCCTGCGGCATCACGGTCCTGGTGACGAGCGGCCTGATCTGGCTGCTCGCGTCCGTCCGCTACACGGTCAGCCGCAACGGCCACCGGCGTCACCTGCTCGCCGGCCACCGGTACGCCGTCCGCGCGCTCACCGCACTCGTCGTGCTGGTGTCGTGCGCTGCCGCCGTGGGCTCCGTCGCCGCGGTGCTGGTCCAGGGACCAAGGTGGTGACGGCGTCGCTATGCGTCGCGGACGGGCTCGTAGATGAGGAGAGCGATGTCATCGCCGATGCTCCGGGTGTCGACGAGGCGCATCGGCTTCTTGTCGCTGCTCTCGCCGAAGAGGCGCTGACCGGTACCGAGAACGACCGGGTAGATCATCAGCCGCAGCTCGTCGACGAGGTCGTGCTCCAGCAGCGTGCGCAGGAGCTGGAAGCTGCCATAGACGACGATGTTCCCGTTCACCTCGTGCTTCAGCTTCGAGACCTCGTTCACCACGTCGCCCTCGAGTACCGTCGAGTTGTTCCAGGCGGGATCTTCGAGGGTCGATGACACGACGTACTTGGGCAGGCTGTTCAACCTGTCCGCCAGATCGCCACGCCGGGGTTGCCACCGCGGGGCGAAGAACTCGTAGCTCCGCCGACCCAGCAGCAGGGCCTCGGCGCCCCGCGCCTCGTCGAGCAGGACCTTGCCGACCTCTTCGCGGCTCTTGATCTCGCCGACCCAGCCGCCGACCCTGAGACCCTCGTTGCCGGCCGGGTCCTGGATGACTCCATCGAGCGAGACGTTCTCGCTCATGATGAGCTTTCCCATTCGGTTCTCCCTCGTTGGCTCGTCCGATCGCTGATGTAGACACCATGACGTCGGGAAAGTGGGCGCCGCCGAACCGCCCGGTTCGCCCTCGGGCCTGTTCCATACGTGGGAGGAGCACAGCGAGCCAGGGAAGGAAGGTGACGCGAGGGTGGTGACCGGCGACCTGATGTCCCGAGCCCGGAGCGGGGACAGCGACGCGTTCCAGGAGCTGACCGAGCCGCACCGCCGAGAGCTACTGGTGCATTGCTACCGGCTGCTCGGATCCTTCCAGGATGCCGAGGACGCGCTCCAGGACACGCTGCTGAGCGCCTGGCAAGGCCTCGCAGGCTTCGAGGGTCGCGCCTCACTCCGCACCTGGCTGTACCGGATCGCCACCAACCGGTGCCTCAACGTGCGTCGTTCGGCCCGGCGGCGCCAGGCCAAGGAGTGGGACGTGCCCCATGTCGAACCGCCCGAGCCGACCCGGCTCGGCGAAGTCGTCTGGCTCGAGCCCTTCCCCGACGCCCTCCTCGAGGGGGCGCTCGGTCCCGAGGCCCGCTACGAGCAGACCGAATCCATCTCCCTGGCCTTCGTGACCGCCCTCCAGGTCCTGCCGCCTCGCCAGGTCGCCGTCCTCATCCTGCGCGACGTTCTCGGGTTCCACGCCGACGAGGTCGCCGGCATGCTCGACTCGAGCGTCGACTCGGTCACCAGCGCCCTCAAACGAGCCCGCGCCGGCCTGCAGCGCATCCGACCGACGGCCGGACGCCGCGTACCGGCACCGGCCTCGGACTCACCGTCCGAGGATGCGCTGGTGGCGAGGTTCGTCAGGGCGTACGAGGCCGCCGATCTCGACGCGCTGGCGACCCTGCTGACGGACGACGTCTTCGTCTCGATGCCGCCGATGCCCTTCGAGTACGAGGGCCGCGACGTCGTGGCCCGCTTCTGCGCCGGCCTGTTCGGCGCGGGACGGAGGTTCGACCTCGTGCCGACGCGAGCCAACGGTCAGCCGGCGTTCGGCGCCTACCTCCGCGCGCCTACCGGCACACGGGACGGGATCGGCCTCCTCGTCCTCACCCTCAGGGGCGACCGGATCTCCGCGATGACCCGCTTCGACAACAGCGTGCTCCCCTCGTTCGGCCTACCGCGTTCGCTCCCGAGCCGAATCGTCGAGTCCTAGGCAGCAGCCTCCTAGGCGGGGGCGGTCTCCGGGCGGCGCTGGTCCGGGTCGCGGAAGCGCTCCTCGGTGAGCGCGGCGGCCGCGACGTCGCCGGCGTAGTGGCGCCTGGCCCGGAACAGCACGACCCCGCTCGCCAGCAGCGGTATCAGCATGATCGCGAACGTCCACCGCAGGCCGAGCTCGCCGCCGCCCGCGAGGTGGTCGGAGAGCAGCCCGAACAGGACCGGGGCCAATCCCTCGGCGCCGGTCTTCAGCACGGTGCGCAGTGACTCGGCGCGGCCCCACAGCCGGTTCTCGACGACGTCGAGTCGGGCCGAGTCGAGCGCGGGGTTGGGCCACGCGAGGGCCGCGGCGACGAGGATCAGCACGGGGAACGCGAGCAGGAAGTTCTGCGATATCAGCACGATCGGCAGCACCAGCGGCACCAGGAGGTAGCCGGACGCTCCGACGATCATCCGGCCGGAGAACTTGCCCTTGCTCACCAGCCAGTCGCCGAACCGGCCGCCGACGAGCACGCCGAGGACGGCGCCCAGGCCGATGACCGGGAAGACCACGGCGACCACGGCGTTGCCCAGGTCGAAGTGACTGCCGATGAACAAGATGCCGAACGTCTTGAGCCCGGCGAAGAAGAAGTAGCCCAGCGCGGACGAGACGATGAGCGCGACGTTGCTCGGGATCTTCAGCAGGTACTTGATCGCCCGGTGGATGGGGACCTTCGCGGGATCCTCGTCGAGCATCGCCGACGGCGTCGGGGTGATGCCGGCGTCACGTACGCGGTCGTGCACCGACCGCTCGTCGACCTCCCTCTTGACCCGGTGCTTCGCGCCCGGCGGGTCGACGGGCTCGAGCCGGTCCTGACCACCGCGCTTGGGCTCCCTGACCCGCCAGACCGCGACCGTGAGCAGGATGGCCGGGATCGCGAAGAGGACGAACACCACGCGCCACGGCATGATCGCCGTCACCGCGCCGGCCACCGCGTAGCCGAGGCCCGTACCGAGCAGCTCACCGGCCAGGATGAAGCCGAGCACGCGGCCGCGCTCGTGCGGGAAGAACAGGTCACCGACGAGCGACGCGATCGCGGGCCCCGCCACCGCGACCACGACGCCCATCGCGATGCGGGTGAGGATGAGCCAGCCGAACGTCGGCGCGAGCGCGCAGCCGATCATCGCGAGCGCCCACAGCGCGACGGAGATCGCGAGCAGCCTGGTGCGGTTGATCCGGTCGGTGAGCATGCCGATGGGGATGGTGGCGAGGCCGCCGGACAGCGCGACGACCGAGATCAGCAGCCCGATCTGGCCGTTGCTCAGCCCGAGGTCGGACTTCAGCGGGTCGGCGGCCGCGCCGATCGCCCCCATGTCGGCACCCGCGAGGGCGAGCACGCCGGCGAGGAGGACGATGACGCGCTTACGCTCCGGCCCGCCCACCATGTCGGTGACCCGGCGGTCGGCGGCCTCGCCCGCACGCCTGGTGAACCGCGCAGTGAAACGCGCACCGGTGTGCAGGCCCTTGCCGCCGACCGCGGCCGCCTTCTGCGCCCCAGAGACGACCTTCTTGCGCCAGGCGGGGGTCTCCCCCGCGGCCGTCCCCTCGCCACCTTGGGTACCGGGTCCGTGCGGCGGCTCACCCTGCGGCGGGCCGCCCTGCGGAGGCGGGCCTTGCGGAGGCGAGCCCTGCGGTGGCGGACCCTGCCAGGGCGGGCCCTGCGGAGCTGGACCCTGCGGTGGCGGACCCTGCCAGGGCGGGCCCTGCGGGAAGGGACCAGGTCCCGCCGGCTGCCCCTGCTGGTTGGGGTCCGGCTGGCTCGGGTCGGCTGGTCGCGACAACGCATCTCCTCCTACCGAGAAACCTACGGCCTCCGATGCGCACGTGGGACGCGAGGTTCGCCGGCCGGCGGGACACTAGTGTGTCCCGTCGTTAATTCGTAGGTTAAGTCGGTATGGTGGTGGCATGCCGAGAACTGGGCGTCCGAAGGCGGAGTTGGTGTTGACCGGTGCCGAGCGGGAGCAACTGATCGGCTGGTCTCGGCGGGCGAAGTCC
>WHST01000063.1 GCA_009379955.1 Streptosporangiales bacterium
GGGGTATTCACCCGAGTCGCCCAACGCCTGCTGGCCATGGCCGCCGGGATCTGGCACAACTGGACCACCGGCGTCACCAGCAAACGATCACTCACCGCCTACGACCACTGACCAGCAGCTTCACGGAATCATTCATCTAGTCCCGATTGCCCTGCGACCAGCGCCGGACGCGGCGATCCCACCGGTCGACCTCCTGCCGGAGCGGATGGGCGAGGAACGAGCCGAGCGCGACGCCCGCGGCGAGGGCGAGGCCGGTGGTGGCCGCGCCGAGGAACAAGGCTAGGCCGCCGACGACGGACTCGTTCACCAGGACGAACAGCGACTGGTAGACCGCGAGGCCGGGCAGCAGCGGCACCACGCCAGACGTCGCGATGACGAGCGTGGGCACCTTGAGCCGGGCGCCTGACACGTCGGCGACGACACCGACGAGCAGCGCGGCGAGGCCGCTGGCCACGGACGGTCCGACGCCGAGCTCCCGTGCCACGATGAAGATGCCGAACGCGGCGCCACCGCCGCACGCGGCCACGACGGTCGCCCGCCAGCGCGCGTACGACGACAGCGCCCAGGTGCCGGCTACGAGCGCGGCGACGGGCACCAGGGCGTACGGCGGCACGACGGTCGTGGACTGCTCGATGACCGACAGGTCCAGCTCCGCGCGCCTGGCGATGTCGAGCACCGCGCCGACGCCGATGACGATCGCCACGGTCTGCAGGACGACCTCGAAGTTGCGCGCCGCGGCCGTGAGGTAGTGCCCGGAGATCGCGTCCTGGACGGCGCCGACGAGTCCGAGGCCGGCGAGCAGGACCATGATCCCGGTACTGACCACGAGCGAGGGTCGCAGGTCGTTCGCGTCGAGCGGCAGGTACGGCAGCAGCATGGTGATGACCAGCGCGACGGCCGTCGCGAAGGCCGCGCCGGCGGCGTGCTGGAAGAACGACGGCAGCCCCCACTTGTTGAGCTGCCGCATCAGCCGGTCGATACCCGCGGTCACCACGCCTGCCAGCAGGGCAACGATGAGCGTGCCGTTCATCAGCAGCGCGATGCCGGCCGCCATCCCCGCGAGACCGCACGTGACGAGCCATCGCCGGTACGGGTGCGGCGCGCGGACGATGTCGTCGAGACGGGCAAGCGCCTGGTCGAGCGGCAGCCCGTCGGCGGCGTCGTCCGCGAGCAGGTAGAGCGCCTCGAGCCGCGAGTAGTCGGCGCTCCTGACGTTCACGATGCGCATCCCGGTCACCGGCTCGCCGTCGTCGCGGACGACCGAGACCGTGATGGACGTGAACGTGATGTCGACCTGGCAGGACGTGAGGCCGTACGCCGCCGCGATGCGCAACATGGTCGAGGTCACCCCGGCGACGGGCGAGCCCGACGACAGGAGCGCCTCGCCGATGCGCATGGTGAGGTCGATGACGTCGTGGGCGACGAGGTCGTCGACCTCGGTGTCGCGGTAGCGCGACGCGACGATCATCGGCGGCGGCGCGTTGCCGCGCAGGATGTTGAGGGCGCCTCTCGCCCTGCGGGCGAACGTGCGTCGGCGCCCTACCGGTACGACCTCGGAGTCCACGTCCACGAACCTTAACGATCGCCGCGCGTTCCGGTGTCGTCAGCGTGCGCCCGGCGCAAGGCGCGGTCCCGCGCGGTCGCGGCGAGGGCGCCGGCCTCCAGCAGCCGCGGCAGCAGCTCGGGCTCGGTGGTGAGCGCGCGGAAGACCACGGCGACGGTCACGCCGTGCCCGGGCCGCGTCACGACCTCGACGGGCGCGCCCGCGCTGACCGTGCCCGGTCGTACGACCCTGAGGTACGCGCCCGACAGCCCACGCTCGGTGAACCGCCGCACCCAGCGGCGCTCGTCGAGCCAGCCCGCGAACGTCCGGCACGGGATGCGGACGTGGCAGACCTCGAGGAGCGTGTCGCCGACGTGCCACCGTTCTCCGATGACGGCGCCGGTGAGGTCGAGCCCGGCCGTCGTGAGGTTCTCACCGAACGCGCCGTCACGCAGCGGGCGGCCGAGCTCGGCCTGCCAGAGGTCGAGGTCCTCGCGCGCGTACGCGTACACGGCCTGGTCGTCACCGCCGTGGTGCCGGTAGTCGCAGATGCTGTCCCCTGCCAGCCCGCTCGCGCCCTTCCCCGGACCCGGGGCCGTCACGAGCACGGGACCGTCGACCGGTCGCTTGTCGATGCCGGTGACGCCGACGTCGGAGTGCGCGGTGGGAACGGCGCGGCCGGCGTTGACGGACAGGATGCGTGGGTCGGACTGGGTCATACCGCGAGGATAGGCGGGGGTTAGATTGATCGGATGGCGAGCCGGGCACCGCAGACCGCGTCGGACAAGACGCTCGCCGTCCTCGAGGCGCTGAGCGAGCACGCCAGGATCACCGACATCGCCCACGCCACCGGCCTGCCCAAGCCCACCGTGCACCGCATCCTGCAGACGCTCGTCCAGCGCGGCTACGCGCGACCCAGCGGCGACGGCGACTACCTCGGTGGGCCGCGCATGCTCGCCGTCGCCGGGCGCTTCCTGCAGCGCCTCGACCTCCCCGTCCTGCTCCGCCCGCTGCTGCGCGATCTGCAGGAGCGCACCGGCTGGACGGTCCACCTGGCGTTGCTCGCCGGCGACGAGGCCGTGTACGTGGACAAGCTGGAGGGCGCGAAGCCGTACCACCTCGCCTCCCGGGTGGGCATGGGGCTCCCGCTGCACAGCACCTCGATCGGCAAGTCGATCCTCGCCTCGCTGCCCGAGCCCGAGGCGCGCCAGCTGCTGTCCCGTGCCGGGATGCCGGGCCGCACCGCGAACACCGTGACGGACGTCGACGACCTGCTCGCCGAGCTGCGCCGCACGAGCGACCGCGGCTACGCCGAGGACCACGAGGAGAACGAGGCGGGCGTGTGCGCCGTCGGCGCCCCGGTGGTCGACCACACCGGCCGGTGCGTCGGTGCCGTCAGCGCCGCGGCGCTGGTCCACCACATGTCCGTCGAGGCCGCGGAGCGGCACGGCAGGCTCGTCGCCGCGACGGCGCGGGAGATCTCCCGCGCCCTCGGCGCGCCGGTCTGAGCTCGCGGTCGCGCAGCGTAGTACCCCTTCCCGTCCGCCCCCGGTGGTGGCACCATCCGTGGCATGTGCGGAACGCGTTTCCGTCGGACGGAACACGATGGCCGGTGACCTCGACACCAGAGTTGTGTCCGCGGCACGGCTGACCGAGCTCGCCACCGCGGTGCTCGCCGGCGCCGGTGCGCCGGGCGACACCGCGAACGCGGTCGCGTGCTCGCTCGTGGAGTCCAACCTGCTCGGGCACGACTCGCACGGCGTCCGGCGGCTCCCCTCGTACCTCGAGGCCGTCGCGGCGGGACGCATCGCGCCGGCCGCCCGGCCCGAGGTGGTGGAGTCCGACGTCGCGGAGTCCGGCGGCGCGACCGCCACGATCGACGGCAAGCACGCCTTCGGCCAGCTGTCGGCGCGGCTGGCCGTCCGCGAGGTGCGCGAGCGCGCGCACCGGCACGGCGTCGCCACCGCCGTGATCCGCCGGTGCAACCACGTCGGCCGACTCGGCGAGTACGTCGCGGACCTCGCCGCCGACGGGCTGGTCGCGCTCACCCTGGGCAACGCCGACCCGGCCGTGGCGCCGTACGGCGGCAGGGAGCGCAGGCTGGGCACCAACCCGATGGCCTGGGCCGTCCCGCGGGAGGCGGGAGGCGCCGTCGTCATGGACTGGGCGACCGCCGCCACCGCCGAGGGCAAGCTCGCCGAGGCGCGCACCCACGGCGACCGCGTGTCCCCTGGGCTGCTGCTCGACCCGAGCGGCAACCCGTCCGACGACCCCGAGGCGTTCTACGCCGGTGGCGCACTCCTGCCGTTCGGCGGCCACAAGGGGTACGCCCTGAGCGTGATCATCGAGATCGTCGGCGGGCTCCTGTCCGGCGCGGGCATCAGCAGCAGACCCGGCTACGACGGCGGCTTCGGCACGGTCGTCGTCGCCGTCGACATCGCGAGGTTCACCCCGCTCGACCGCTTCCGCGCGGAGGTCGAGCAGTTCTGCCGCGAGCTGACGACGACGCCGCTCGCCGCCGGTCACGACGAGGTGCTCGTCCCCGGCGAGCGCGAGGAACGCGTCCGTAGAGAACGTACGGAGCACGGAATCCCGATGACGGAGGCGGGTTGGCGTGAGCTCCGGCGCCTGCTCCCACCCGCCGCCACCTAGCAGGTCCGTCGCCGTCCCGGCTGGACGAGGAGGTCCACCACCATGACAGCACCGGCCCACGGGGACGCGGTCCCCGCACGACCACGACGACTCCGCCGCGTCGTCGCCGCCGCGGTGGTCGGCACCGCCCTGGAGTGGTACGACTTCTTCATCTACGGCACCGCCTCGGCGCTCGTCTTCGGCAAGCTGTTCTTCCCGTCGAGCGATCCCGCCATCGGCGTGCTCCTCGGCTTCGCGACGTTCGGCGTCGGCTTCGTCTTCCGTCCCGTCGGCGGGCTCCTCTTCGGCCACCTGGGCGACCGGATCGGGCGGCGTTCCACGCTCGTCATCACGACGCTCGTGATGGGTCTGTCGACGGGCATCATCGGGCTGCTGCCGACGTACGCCAGCATCGGCGTGGTCGCGCCGGTGCTGCTGACACTGCTGCGCATCTGCCAGGGACTCGGCGCGGGCGCCGAGTTCGGCGGCGCGTCCACCCTGCTCAGCGAGCACGCGCCCCAGCGACGCCGCGGCTTCTTCGCGTCGTTCGCCCAGCTCGGCGTGCAGATCGGCCTGGTGATGGGGACCCTGGCGTTCCTGCTCGTCGGGCTGCTGCCCGAGGAGACGGTGCTCGCGGGTGCGTGGCGGATCCCGTTCCTGGTCAGCTTCGTCCTCATCGCCGTCTCCGTGTACGTGCGGCTGCGGGTCGACGAGTCGCCGGTGTTCGAGGCGATGGTGAAAACCCGCCGCGTCGTGAAGCTGCCGATCCGCGACGCGCTGAAGAGGTACCCGCGCAGCTTCCTGGTCGGCGTGGGCGCGCATGTCTGCGACACCGCGGCGATCTACCTGTACGCGACGTTCTCGGTCGCGTACGTCACCAACGAGCTCGGCCTGCCCAGCTGGGTCACGCTCACCGGGATCATCATCTTCGACGTCTTCGTGATCTCGCTGCAACCGGTGTTCGGTGCGCTGTCGGACCGCATCGGCCGGCGGCCGATCAACATCTTCAGCGTCGTGTTCACCGGCCTTTTCGCGTACCCGTTCTTCATGCTCGTCAACACCGCGGAGCCCGTGCTGATCTGGCTGGCGCTCGTCATCGCCGCGGTGGTCGGCTGGGCGCCGATGATCGCGGTGCAGCCGGCGTTCTACGCCGAGCTGTTCGGCGCGCGGGTGCGCTACACCGGCTTCGCGGCGTCCCGCGAGCTCGGCGCAGCGGTCGCCGGCTTCTCCCCGCTGATCGCGACCGCGCTGCTGCAGCTCGGCGGCCCGTGGCTCGTCCCCGTGGTGTTGGTCGTCGCCGCGGCCGTCTCGTTCGTCGCGTTCATGTTCTCCCGCGAGACGCGTGACGTCGACATCACCGCGTACGACATCACCGAGCCGACCGGCACGCCGACGGCGAGCGGTACCGCCGTGAGCGGCGGGTGAGCCGGTGCGGTTGAAGAACACGGTGGCCGTCGTGACCGGCGGCGCGACCGGCATCGGGCGCGCGGTCGCGACGGCGCTCGCGGAGGCCGACGCGGCCGGCGTCGTGGTGACGTACTCGCGTTCGCGCGCCGAGGCCGAGGACACCGCGACGGAGCTCGCCGACCTCGGCGCGACCGCGATCGCCGAGCAGGTCGACATCGCCGACGACGGCCAGGTACGCGCGATGGCCGCCCGCGTCCTCGACCGGTTCGGCCGGCTCGACGTGCTGGTGAACAACGCCGGCGCGACCGTCGCCGTCCCGCACGAGGACCTCGACGCGCTCACCGACGAGGCGTTCCACCGCGTCCTCGACGTGAACCTGCTGGGCGCGTTCCGCTGCGTGCGCGCGTTCGCACCGGCGCTGCGCGAGGCCCGGGGTGGCGTGGTCAACATCGCGTCGATCTCCGGCTACCGGGCCGGCGGCTCGTCGATCGCGTACGGCGTCAGCAAGGCCGCGCTCCTGCAGCTCACCCGCAACCTGGCCGTGGCGCTCGCCCCCGACGTGCGGGTCAACGCCGTCGCGCCCGGCACCGTCGCGACGCGCTGGCAGACCGACCTGCACGGTGCGGAAGCGTTCGCCGAACGCGCCGCCCGCGAGCGCCGCTCGGTGCCGCTGCGGCAGACCGCGGATCCCGAGCACGTGGCGCAGGCCGTGCTCGGCCTGCTCGGGATGGACCTCGTCACCGGCGAGGCGCTGATCCTCGACGGCGGCAAGCACGTGACGTACTGACGCCCGCTAGCGGTGCTGGGGCTCGGGCTGCGCTCCCGTCCTCGTCGCCAGCTCGAACTCCTGCCGCGGCCGGTGCAGCTGGCCGAGAGAGACGCTCTCGCGCCGGAAGAACAGCGCGAACGTCCAGTCGCCGACGACGCGTACCTTGCGGTTGAAGGTCGGCATCCGCGACACGTGGTAGGTGCGGTGCATCAGCCAGGCGGGCCAGCCACGCAGCTTGACGCCGGCGACCTGGGCGACACCCTTGTGCAGGCCGAGGCTCGCGACCGAGCCGAGGTGCCTGTGGCAGTACTCGGCCGGCTGCCTGCCGCGGATCGCGGCGACGACGTTGCTCGCGAGGAGCTTGGCCTGGCGGACGGCGTGCTGCGCGCTCGGGGCGCAGAGCTGGCCGGGGCGGGTGAGGTCCGGGATGGCCGCGCAGTCGCCCGCCGCCCATGCGTCGTCGCTGTCGACGACCCTGAGGTCGGCGCCGCAACGCAGCCGGCCCTTCTCGTCGCGCGGCAGGTCGGTCGCGGCGAGCACGGGGTGCGGCTTGACGCCCGCGGTCCACACCAGGGTGTCGGCCTCGAAGGTCGAGCCGTCGGTCAGCGAGATGTGGCCGTCGACGCACGACTCGAGCTTGGTGTTCAGCTTCACCTCGATGCCGCGGTCCTCGAGGCGGTCGACGGTGTAGTTGGCCATGTCGAGGTCGACCTCGGGCATGATCCGGTCGGCCGCCTCGACGAGCACCCAGCGCATCTCGGCGGGGTCGAGCCCGGGGTAGTACCGGCAGGCGTCGCGGGCCATGTCCTCCAGCTCCGCGAGCGCCTCGACGCCCGCGTAGCCGCCGCCGACGAACACGAAGTCGAGCGCCCGGCGGCGCCGCTTCGGGTCGTCGGTCGACACCGCGAGGTCGAGCCGGCTGAGCACATGGTTGCGCAGGTAGATGGCCTCGCCGACGTTGCGGAACCCGATGCCCTGCTCGGCGAGCCCGGGGATCGGCAGCGTCCTGGCCACCGAGCCGAGCGCGAGCACGACGACGTCGTAGCCGATCTCACGTTCCTCGCCGGACACCGCGCGGATGGTGGCGGTGCGGCGCGCGTGCTGCAGCCCGGTCAGCTCGGCGTTGATGATGCGGACGCGCGGCAGTATCTGCCGCAGCGGCGCGACGACGTGTCGCGGCTCGAGGTTGCCGGCGGCCGCCTCGGGCAGGAACGGCTGGTAGGTCATGTACGACTCGGGTGACACGAGGGTGACCTGCGCCTGCCCCGGACGCAGCCGGCGCTGGAGTCCGTACGCCGTGTAGAGCCCGACGTACCCACCACCGATGACGAGGATGTGCGGTCGCGATGCGCTCATACCTCGACGCTACCCCGCGTACGGCGCCCGAACCGCGAGAACCGCGTCTGCCCCGTCACACCCCGGCGCCCGTTCACCACCGCGCCGGCACCCCGGTCCACTTCACTGGGCGCGTCCGGTCAGACCACCCACTTCACTGGGCGCGTCCGCTCGCAAAACGGTCACCGAGGACCTTTCGACAGGACGCGCCCAGTGAACATGGACGGGGTCCTGCCGCCGCTCGGTCAGGTGCGGCGGCGGAAGGTGAGGGTGGGGAGGAGAACCAGGACCGCGGCGGCGGCGACGCCGAGGGCGAGCCAGGCGGCGTGGCCCTGGCCGGGACGGAGCAGGCCGAGCGCGAGGACGACCGGCAGCGTGGCCAGGCAGATGCCCCCGGTGTGCAGCAGCCAGCGGACGAACACGGCCGGTTCGACGCGGGCGCGGGCGGGCAGCGAGGCGGCGAGCGCGGCGGTCGCGTGCACGAGGTAGACGCCGACGACGAGGGCGTAGAGCACCCACACCCCGGGCGCCGACGAACGGGAGCTGAGCGCGCCGACCACGTACTGCAGGACGAGCGTGCCGACGGTGCCCGTCGACCAGGCGCCGGCGGAGTCGAACACGGTGGCCGTCGCCCCGATGACCGCGACGACGGTGAAGCCCCACAGCGGCAGGCCGCTGGGCGCCGCCGCCGCGACGTACGAGCCGGTCGCCGCCGCGAGCGCCAGGTGCAGCAGCCGGATCAGCAGCGAGACCCCCGTACCGGTCCGCGCGACAAGGGCCGCCGTCACCGCAGGACCAGCCGCGGTGCGCGGGAGACGCGGACGACGTCGCGCAGGACGGGGTCGATGCTGCCCGAGCCCGACCAGGCGACGACGGGGACGCCGACCTCGCCGAGCATCGCGATCGTGCGGTCGCGCTCCATCCACCAGATCCGGTGGGCGATCTCCTCGGTGAACCTCGTCGGCGCCGGCAGGCCGTCGCGCGGCAGCGTGTCGACGACGACGATCGCCTGGCCGCGCTGCCGCAGGTCGGCGAGCAGCTCCACGCACCGGTCCCCGAGCAGCGGGCTGAGCACCACCGCGAGCGCGCGGGCGGGCAGCAGCTGCGCGCCGATCCTGCGGGCCTGGACGTCCCAGCCGAGCGTGCCCGGCGTGACGTCGAGCAGCCAGTCGAGCGCGCGCGTCACCGCCCCCCGCCCGTGCAGGCCCGACAGGTCGCGGATGCGTCCGCCGAACTCCACGAGCGACACCGAGTCGCCCGTGTACAGGTAGTGGGTGGCGATCGCGCCCGCCGCGCGCACCGAGACGTCGAGGCTGCTGGCCCGGCCGAAGTAGCCGCCGGTGCGGCCCGCGTCGTACGCGGAGTCGACGAGCACGACGACCTCGGCCATCCGGTCGGTGACCGTCTCGTTGACGTACAGGTCGCCGTGCCGCGCGCTCACCCGCCAGTTGATCCGCCGCAGCCGGTCGCCGTACGCGAACGGCCGCACGCCGTGGAACTCCAGGCCCTCCCCGCGTCGCCGCGACCTGTGCGCGCCGGACGTCGCCAGCGCCTGCGGCGTGAGGTCGGCCGCGCGGAAGGCGTCGCCGGTGCTGAGCACGGCGACCGTCGCGGCCGGCAGCTCCCGCGGCGCGGTGCCACTCCCCAGGTGCGGCCCGAACGGCGTGACGCGCACCGGGCCAAGCGGCCAGCGCCCCCACCGCGCCGCCTGCAGCTCGACGTCGACCGTGCGCGGGACGCCGGCCCGCACGGCCACGATCCGCGGCCGCGGGTCGACGGGCGTCAGGGCGTACGGCAGGTCGAACGTCACCACGACGGCGTCGAGGTCGACGTCGGACGACAGGTCGACGCTCGCCGTCGTCGTCTCGCCCTCGAACAGCCGGTCGCGGCTGGTGCGCAACGACGTACGCAGCCGCGGGACAGCCGCGCGTCCCCAGGCGACCGCGGCGTACAGCGCGAACGGCAGCCCGATCGCGACCACGTCGGCGCGGCCGAGCGCCAGGCCCGCGACGACGCAGATCATCGCGATGCCCGCGGCACGCCGGAACGACCAGGTCGGTGCCGCGCCCGCGGGCCACTCGTCCGGGTCGTGCCTGCCCCAGCGCCGCCGCCGGCTCACCCGTCGTCGCCCCAGTCGGCTCCGTACGTCGGCACCCTGGCGGTCGTCGGCGCCGGCACCTGGTCGACGACCTGGGCGACGACGTCCTCGGCGGTCACCCGGCGCAGCCACATCTCCGGCTTCACGGTGATGCGGTGTGCGAGCGCGGCGATGGCGACGCGCTTGACGTCCTCGGGGAGCACGTAGTCGCGGCCGGCGATGAGCGCCACCGCGCGCGAGCAGGCGAGCAGCGCCAGGCCACCGCGCGGCGAGGCGCCGACGAGCACCTGCGAGTGCTCGCGGGTGGCGGCCACCAGCGCGACGATGTAGCGGCCGACGGTGTCCTCGACCGCGACGTCCTCGACGGCCTGCTGCATGGCGAGCAGCGTCGCCCGGTCGACGACGGTGCCGAGCTGCTGCTCCTCGCGCCGCCGCGAGATCCGCCGGCGCAACACCTCCCACTCGTCGTCGGTGCCCGGGTAGCCGAGCGAGACGCGCAGCAGGAAGCGGTCGAGCTGCGCCTCGGGCAATGGGTACGTGCCCTCGTACTCGATCGGGTTCGACGTCGCGAGCACGTGGAAGGGCGGCTCGATCCGGTACGTCGTGCCCTCGACGCTGACCTGCCGCTCCTGCATCGCCTCGAGCAGCGCGGCCTGCGTCTTCGGCGGCGTGCGGTTGATCTCGTCGGCGAGCAGCAGGTTGGTGAACACCGGGCCGGGCCGGAAGTCGAAGCGCGACGCGCTCTGGTCATAGACGTACGCACCGGTGATGTCGGCCGGCAGCAGGTCGGGCGTGAACTGCACCCGGCGGAAGTCGAGGTCGAGCACCTGGGCGAACGACCGCGCGACGAGCGTCTTGCCGAGGCCGGGGAGGTCCTCGAGCAGGACGTGTCCGCCGGCGAGCACGCCTGCGAGCACCGACTCGAGCGCGTCGTGCTTGCCGACGACCGCGCCCTCGACCTCGGCGACGACCGACGCGGCGAGCTCGCCCGCCTGCCGCGGCGTGACCGTCATGAGCCGGGAGTCCTGGCCGGCGGGATCCGTTCGATCGTCTCGACCCAGTCCCTGACCTGCTTGGCGCTCGGGCTGGTCGTCCGCGCCGTCGTGACGAGGGTCCACAGTTCTTCTCCCAGGATCTGTCGGGCCGCCTCGGGGCGGTCGTGACGGTCGACGCCGTGGTACCGGCGCAGCCGGTCGTCCGCCAGGTCGGTGAGCAGGGGGCGGACGCCGTACTCGAAGTGCCGGGCGTCGCTGGGCACGAAGTCGAGCATGCCGCTGAGATGGCCGATCCGGTTGAACGCGCCGCTGTACGGCCACGTGACCGCCGGTACACCCTCCGGTCGCGGCGGTGGCGGCGTGCGCCGTCTGAGTGCAGCCATCGCGCGCCAGCCGAGCGCGCCGACGACGCAGAGCACGAACACACCGGGCAGCCACACCGCGCGTACCGCGACCGCGGCATGGGCGAACGCCACCATCGCCGTGCCCACCACGGCCATGCCGATGACCGCCAGGACGTCGCGACGCATCATGTGCGCGCCCCGGCGCGGATCGCGAGCAGGTCGGCGCGTAGTTCACCGAGGGCGGAACGCGCCGCCTCCACCTCGCCCGCCGTGATGTCGTGCGGCGAGTAGCGCGCCTCGTGGTACAGCCCGAGCAGACCGTCGAGCGGATCGCGGCGGACGTGGTGCGCGGCGAGCACGCGTACGGCGAGATCCGACGCGGTCTCCTCGGGACGCCGAGCAACGTCGAGGTCGCGTGCGGCGTGCTCGAGACGCACCCAGCACTCCATGACCGCGCGCCGCGGGTCCGTCGCACCGAGCTCGGCGAGACCGGCATCGACGCCCTGGAGCAGGCGTTCGGCGCGTGCGGGGTCCGCGAGCACCTCGCCGCCGTCGAGCCTGACCTCCTCGTCGTCCCACCGCTGGCCCTTGACGTCGGTGCTCCGCCGGATGCCGAGCAGCAGCAGGACGAACCGCACCAGGAAGTACACGACCGGCGCCCCGACGGCGACGCACGCCACGACGAGGATCACGATCGACAGCGTGGGCCCGACGAGCGCGGGTGTCGTGTCGGGCGGTGACGTCACCGCGACGGACGCCGCCGTCTCCGTCGCCTGCACGAGCGGCAGCCGCGACGAGGTGACCGGTGATCCGCTGCTCGCGGCGAACGCCACGAGACCGACCAGTGCCGCGACGACGAGCGCCGCGAACGTGGCGCGCGCGTGCCGGCTGACGTTGCGGTAGGACACCGTCAGCGCTCCCCGGTCGCCGCGACGTGCTCGACGGCGCGGGCGAACACGGCATCGAACATCGGCTCGGTCAGGCGTCCGGTGAACGTGTTCTGCTGGCTGGGGTGGTAGGAACCGAGCAGTAGCCGGCGTTCCGGCGCCTCGACCTCGACGCCGTGGGCGAACGCCGCGCGCTTCGCGGGCAGCGGGTAACCGGCGCGGCGCAGCGCATGCCACGTGACCTGCCAGCCGAACGACCCCAGCGCGATCACCGCGCGGACGGTGGGCCTGCTCAGCTCGAGCTCGCGGACGAGCCACGGCTCGCACGTGTCGCGCTCCTCCGGCGTCGGCTTGTTGGCCGGCGGCGCGCAGTGCACGGGCGCGACGATGCGCGCGCCGAGCAGGCGGAGGCCGTCGGCGGCGTGGGTGCCGTGCGGCTGGTTGGCGAGGCCGGCACGGTGCATCGCCCGGAACAGCCACTCCCCACTGCGGTCACCGGTGAACATCCGACCGGTGCGGTTCGCGCCGTGCGCCGCGGGAGCCAGGCCCACGACGAGCACGGGTGCGTCCGGATCGCCGAGACCGGGCACCGGCCGGCCCCAGTACGTCTCGCCGGCGTACGCCCTGCGGCGCTCGCTCGCCACGCGTTCGCGCCACTCCACCAGTCGCGGGCAGGCCCGGCACGAGCACAGCGTCGCGTCGAGCTCGGCGACGCTGCCGGCCACCGCGGCCAGGCGTTCGACGTCGGCGGGGGTGCGAGCGACAGGCGTGCGCGAACTCACCGGCACACCTTCCCACGTCCGGCCGCCCCCGGAACCACACGTTATGCGGACGTTACGGTGCCGCCACCGCTGACCGGGTCAGGTGGTGGGTGTCACGCCGGTGCGCACGGCGAGCACGGCGAGCCGCACCCGGTTCG
Source organism: Streptosporangiales bacterium (assembly GCA_009379955.1). Lineage (NCBI taxonomy): Bacteria > Bacillati > Actinomycetota > Actinomycetes > Streptosporangiales > Streptosporangiales bacterium. The sequence goes on from WHST01000063.1 coordinate 12,929, forward strand.
CACAGTCCGTCTTGGTCATCAGGCTGGCGACGTGGGTCTTCACCGTGGTCAGCCCGAGATGCAGCCGCTCGGCGATCTCGGCGTTGGAGTGCCCGGCACCGACCAGGGCGAGGACCTCTCGCTCCCGCGCCGTGAGCCGAGGCGGTTCGGCCTCGGGGACCGCGTGGGTGCGGGATCGGACCGCGTGGTCGACGAGCCGGCGAAGGACCGCATGGCTGAACGCACTGTCGCCCGCGGCCGCCTTGCGTATCGCGTCGAGCAGGTCGTGCGGCGACATGTCCTTGACGAGGAACCCGCTGGCACCGGCGGTGAGCGCCGGGTAGAGGTGGTCGTCGTCGTCGAAGGTGGTCAGCGCCACCACCCGGGTCGACGGGCGAGCGGCGAGGATCCGTGTGGTGGCGGTGATGCCGTCCATGCCGGGCATCTGCAGGTCCATCAGGACGACGTCGGGCTGCAGCTCGTCGGCCAGGCGCACGGCGGTGCGTCCGTCCTCGGCCTCGCCGACGACGCTGATGTCCTTCGCCGGCTCGCAGAGCATGCGCAACCCGGCCCTGACCAGGCGCTGGTCGTCGACCAGGAGCACTCGGATCATGGCCTGGCCGGTACGGTGCATTCGCCGGCGGCAGCCTCCGGCGCGGGCTCCGGCGGGAGGGGCGAGGACGCCTGCGAGTCGCGGAACGCCGGCAGCACCGCGGTCAGCGACCAGCCCGCCCCGGCGGCGCCGGCGTCGAGCTCGCCGCCGAGCAGCTCGACCCGCTCGCGCATGCCGACCAGCCCGTAGCCGCTCCCGTCCGGCGCGAGGTCAGCTCGTTCTCCGCGGCGGTCGTTCGTGATCGCCAACCGCACCGTGTCGTCGCTGTCGTGCCGTATCGAGAGGCTGACGTGGGCGGTGCGCCCGCCGTGCTTCGCCGCGTTGGTGAGGCCCTCCTGGCACAGCCGGAGCACGGTGAGGGCGCGAACGGCCTCGAGCCGTCCGGCCGAGGGGTCGATCGAGGTGTCGACGACAAGGCCGAGCTGGCGGCCGCGGTCGGCGACGTCCTCCACAGCCGTGGTCAGCGCGGTCGGTTCGATCAGCGGGATGCTCGGCCCGCCGTGCGACGTCACCGGGTCGCGCAGGACGCCCACCAGGCGCCTGAGGTCGCCGAGAACGGTGGTCGCACAGGAGTGCACGTCGTCGAGCGTCTTCCGTACCTCGGGGTCGAGGTCGGGCAGCACCTGACGCGCCACGCCCACGCGGAGCAGGATCGACGCGATGTGGTGCGCCACGAGATCGTGGAGCTCGCGTGCGATCGTCACGCGTTCGGCCTCACGCGCGGCACGGGCGTCGGACTCGCGCCGCCGCGCCTCCTCGTCGGCACGTCGTGCCTCCGCCTGCGCTCGCTGCTCCGCCTGCGCGGCGAGTCGCCAGGCCGCCCGGAGCTGTGCGCCGAGCAGCAGCGGTGCGCCCACCACGACGACGAGGCCGTAGAGCAGCGGGAGCACGTCGCCGGGCAGCTGGTCGATCTTGCTCGCCACCACGCCGCACGCCAGGGCGACCACACCCAGGGCGGCCTGCCGGCCGGGACGGCGGGCCGCCAGCTCGAACAGCGCGAGGGCCGCGGTGACCTTCACCAGCAGGACCGAAGGACCCGCGCCGGTGAGTGGTCCGGCGAACGCCAGCAGCACCGCCTGGCCGACGGCCGCGGGCAGCGGCCACGCGCTTCCCGCGGCGCCGAGTGCCGCCGCCACCACCACGACTCCCCAGTCGGCGGGACCGGGTCCGGCGTGGTGGTCGGTCAGCAGGGTGAGGTACCCGGCCGCGAGCGCGAGGAGCACGACCAGCCGGACCGGTGCGTATCTGGCACCGAAGACGCGTGCGAGACCGGGCGCGACCATGGGTTCCACCTTAGGGTGTGTCTCCGCGACCAGCGGATGTCACGTGGAGAAGGCCGTCGCCCCGCCGTCGATGACCACCTGCGAGCCCATCATGAACGGGTACTCGTCCGAGGCCATCGCGAGCGCGAGCGCCGCGACCTCCTCCGCCTGTGCGATGCGTTGCGCTCCCGGCACGTGTGTCCTCGCCCACCGGGCCATGCCGACCCGGTACGCGGCGTCGGGCAGCTCCGCCGTGCCGGACAGCTGCCGCACCATCTCGGTGTTGGTCGTGCCGGGCATGATGGCGTTGACCTGGATGCCCGCCGGACCGTAGTCGAGTGCGGCCGACCGCATCAGTCCGGCCTGACCGGCCTTGCTCGCGGAGTAGACCGACTGTCCCGGCCGGGCGTTCAGCGCGTTGACCGACGAGGTGATCAGGATGTTCCCGCCGCCTCCGGCGAGCAGGTGCGGGATCTCGTACTTCATCGCGAGGAAGGTGCCCCTGAGGTTGGTCTCCAGGATCCGGTCGAACTCCGCCGCGCTGCACTCGTGCAGCGGCTTGTCCACGGAGACCCCGGCGTTGTTGAAGGCCACGTGCAGGCCGCCGTAGGTGTCCGCCACCTCGTCGACGAACGCGGCGACCTCGCGCTCCCTCCGTACGTCGGCGCGGATGTACGTGGCCTCGCCGCCCGCTCGCCTGATCTCCGCCTCGACCTGCCTGCCCCGGTCGGTGCGACGGCCGCAGAACCCCACTCTGGCGCCCTCGGCGGCGAAGGCCTTGGCGGCGGCGCGGCCGATGCCCGACGTGGCGCCGGTGACGAGCACCACCTTGCCCTCGAACCGTCGGCGTTGGGTCGGTGGTGTCGGCGGCAGCGTCGAGTCCGTCGCGACCACCGCGCCGGCGGCGGCTCCGACGGCCAACCCCGCGGCTCCGGTCACGGCGGCGCCGAGGAACCCGCGCCGGCTCCGGCGCGGCGGCGCGGCGGCGTCCTCCCGGTCGTCTCCCGACCCCTCGTCCGTACGCCCGTCTGGCTGCGTCTCGTCGTCAGACACCCGAACCTCCTCCTGTGCGGTCGGTTCCAGCATCTGCGAGCCGGACACGGGAGACCTCGTCCGGCAGGACCGGGTCGGTGACCAGAAGGAGGAGGGCCCTCCTACTCCGGCAGGAGGCCCGTCACCCGCGGCGCGCTACTCGACGAGGGACCAGGCGATGCCGTCGAGGATGTCGTGCTCGCTCACCAGCACCTCCGACGCCCCGGTGTGGACGACGATCCGGTCGAGGACGAGCGACCCGGCGGCGATCACGTCGACGCGTCCCGGGTGGATCGCTCCCATGGCCGAGCGCTCGTCGTGGTTCATGCGGAACAGGTTCGCGGTGATCTCGTGCACCCGGTCGGCGGAGATCCGGGAGTGGTGCACCCGCGCCGGGTCGTACGCAGGGAGCCCGAGCGCGACGGCGCCGATGGTCGTCACCGAGCCGGCGAGCCCGACGAGCGTGCCGACGCCGTCGAGCGGGACCGCCTCCCCCGCGCCCGCCAGGGCGACGTCGATGTCGCGAGTGGCCGCCGCGACCTGGTCGGCGGTCGGCGGGTCGTCGGCGAAGTGCCGCTCGGTCAGCCGGACGCTGCCCACGTCGACGGACACGCCGGCGACGCGGCCGTCCGCCGCGCGGACGAGCTCGGTGGATCCCCCGCCGATGTCGACCACGAGGTACGGCGCGGCGATGTCGGGACGCGCCGCGAGCTCGCGGGTCGCGCCGCCGTACGACAGCGCGGCCTCGACGGCACCGGAGACGACCTCGGGATCGACGCCGAACACCGCACGCACGCCCGCGACGAACTCCGCCCTGTTGTCGGCGTCGCGGGTGGCGCTAGTCGCGACCACCCGGACGGTCGTGGCACCGAGTGCGGCGATGACCTCGCCGTAGCGGCGGCACGCGGCGAGGGTACGTTCGAGCGCCTCGGGCGCGAGGCGTCCGGTGCGATCGACGCCCTGGCCGAGCCGGACGATCTCCATGCGGCGGTCGAGGTCGGTCAGCGTGCCGGCGTCGGGGTCGATGTCGGCGACGAGCAGTCGCAACGAGTTGGTGCCGCAATCGACGGCGGCGACGCGTCGCTTCGACACTAGTCCTCCTCGGATGTGGTGGTGTCGTCGGTGAGCGGGACGCAGGGACCGCGGTCCCACCAGGCGCCGGCGCGGTGCACGGCCTCGTCGCCGAGCGGGTTGACGCCGGGGCCGACGGCGAGCGTGTGAGCGGCGAGCGCGTGCAGGCACTTCACCCGGGTCGGCATGCCGCCCGCGGTCTCCCTGGTCGGGAGGACGTCGAGCGCGTCGCGGCGGTCCAGGTAGTCGGCGTGCGCGGCGGCGTACCGCGCCGCGAGGTCGGCGTCGGTCGCGAGCCGTTCGGTCATCTCGCGCATGACGCCGTCGGCCTCGAGCCGGCTGATCGCGGCGTTGGCGCGGGGGCAGGTCAGGTAGTACAGCGTCGGGAACGGGGTGCCGTCGGACAGCCGCGGACTCGTCTCGACGACATCCGGCTGGCCGCACGGGCACCGGTGTGCGACGGCACGGACCGACCGCGGCGGCCGGCCGAGCTGCCGCTCGACCACCGCGAGCACGTCCGCGTCGACGCCGTCCCCGACCACGTGCACGGTCACTTACGCGGACGGTCGGCGACCCGCACCGAGCTCCACAGCCGCTGCGACCAGCTCGGTCCCTCGGCGCGCGCGGGCTTGCGGACGCCCTCGCCACCGGAGCGCTCGGGGTCGATCACGACGTACGTGAACTCGCCCGGCTTGGCGTAGTGGAGACGCTCCCGCGCCTGCTGCTCGATGTACGCGGGGTCGTTCAGCCGCTTCTGCTCGCGCCTGAGCTCGGTGATCTTCTGCTCCTGCGTGCGCTCCTTCGTCTGCAGCTCGGCGATCCGCCCGCGCTGCTCGACGTACTCGCGGAACGGCACGGCGAGGCCGACGACCAGCAGGACGAACACCGCGAGGAGCACGGCCGCGCGGCTGGTGAAGCGGCGCCGGACGTCGGGGGCGATCGGCGCGCGCTCGCCTGACTCGGGCGGCTCGTGCGGGAGCGAGATGCGGGTCGACGCAGTGGTGCGACGCCGCGCGTCGGGGCGCGCCGCCGAACGGCCCGACTCGCCGCGCCCGCGTTGCGTGGACCTGCCGCGTGGTCGGCCGGGCCGCCGCCCGCCGTCGCCCGGACCGCTCACGTCGCGGCGTCCCGGTACTTGTCGAACATGTAGGCGCCGGCGTAGCGGGCGGCGTCGTCGAGCGACTCCTCGATGCGGAGCAGCTGGTTGTACTTCGCCACGCGCTCGCTGCGAGCCGGAGCGCCGGACTTGATCTGACCGCAGTTGGTGGCGACCGCGAGGTCGGCGATCGTGGTGTCCTCGGTCTCGCCCGAGCGGTGGCTCATCATCGACCCGAAGCCGTGGGACGTGGCCAGCGACACGGCGTCGAGGGTCTCGGTGAGGGTGCCGATCTGGTTGACCTTGACCAGGATCGCGTTGGCGGCGCTCTCCTCGATGCCGCGCTCGAGGCGCTCGGGGTTGGTGACGAACAGGTCGTCGCCGACGATCTGCACCCGGTGGCCGAGGGCGGAGGTCATCGCGCGCCAGCCGTCCCAGTCCTCCTCGGACAGCGGGTCCTCGAGCGACACGATCGGGTAGGCGTCGAGCAGCTCGGTGTAGTAGGCGATCATCTCGTCGGCCGAGCGCGCCTTGCCCTCGAACTGGTACGCGCCGTCACGGTGGAACTCGGTCGCCGCGGCGTCGAGCGCGAGCACGATCTTGTCACCGAGGGTGAAGCCCGCCTTCTCCACGGCCTCCGCGATGAGCTCGAGCGCCGCGCGGTTGTTGTCCAGGTCGGGAGCGAATCCGCCCTCGTCGCCGAGGCCGGTCGCGAGGCCCTTGGCCTTCAGCACCGACTTGAGGGCGTGGTAGGTCTCCGCGCCCCACTGCACCGCCTCGGTGAACGTGTCGGCGCCGACCGGGGCGATCATGAACTCCTGCACGTCGACGTTGCTGTCGGCGTGGGCGCCGCCGTTGAGGATGTTCATCATCGGCACCGGGAGCACGTGGGCGTTGGTGCCTCCGACGTAGCGGAAGAGCGGCAGGCCCGCCGACTCCGCCGCGGCACGCGCGACGGCGAGCGAGACGCCGAGGAGCGCGTTGGCTCCGAGGAGGGACTTGTCGGGCGTGCCGTCGAGGTCGATGAGCGCGTAGTCGAGCAGCCGCTGCTCGTCGGCGTCGTACCCGACGATCTCGGGGCCGATCTGGTCGATGACCGCGAGCACCGCCTGCGAGACGCCCTTGCCGCCGTAGCGGTGCTCGCCGTCGCGCAGCTCGACGGCCTCGAACTGGCCGGTGGACGCTCCGCTCGGCACGGCGGCGCGCGAGACGCTGCCGTCGTCGAGCTCGACCTCGACCTCGACGGTCGGGTTGCCGCGCGAGTCGAGGATCTCCCTGGCGTATACCGCGTCGATCGACGCCACCTGCACTCCTCACGATCATGGGCACGTTCGTGTGCGTCCCGAGCGTATCGAGACCGGCGGCGCCGATGGTGGACGCACGCCGGACGCAACCACCGCCGGGGACCCCAGCCGGGGCCAGCACCACAACCGGGGACCCCGGCCGGGGCCAGCACCACAACCGGGGACCCCAACCGGGGCCAGCACCACAACCGGGGACCCCAACCGGGGCCAGCACCACAACCGGGGACCCCAACCGGGGCCAGCACCACAACCGGGGACCCCAACCGGGGCCAGCACCACCGCTGGGGACCCCAAGTGGGGTCGGGACCACCGCTGGGGACCCCGGGTGCGGTGGGTCAGGCGTTCTTGTCGTCGCGCCAGGCGATCCAGTCACGCAGGGCGCCCAGGTCGAAGTCGGGGCCTCCGGCGGAGACGACGAACAGGCGGGTGCCGGCGTCGTACAGCTTGTCGGCGACGTCCGCCGGGGCGCCCCTGCCGCTGGTCGACCGCTCGATCTCGACCGGGTCGCGGCCCACGTCGGCGCAGTGCCGGTCGATGACCTCGTGCTTGTGCGCGATGGTGTCGAGGTCGCCGAAGCCGTGCCAGATGTCGGCGTGCTCGGCGACGAGGCGCAGCGTCTTCTTCTCGCCGCCGCCACCGATCATCACGGGGATGTCCCTGGTGGGTGCCGGGTTGAGCTTCGTCCAGCGCGACTCGATGCGCGGGAGCGCGGACGCGAGGTCGGCCAGCCGGTACCCGGGCGTGCCGAACTCGTATCCGTACTCGTCGTAGTCGCGCTGGAACCAGCCCGCGCCGATGCCCAGGATGAGCCGGCCGTCGGAGATGTGGTCGACGGTGCGCGCCATGTCGGCGAGCAGCTCGGGGTTGCGGTAGCTGTTGCAGGTGACCAGGGCGCCGAGCTCGACCCGCTCGGTGGCCTCGGCCCAGGCGGCCAGCATCGACCAGCACTCGAAGTGCTCACCGTCCGGCTCCCCGTGCAGCGGATAGAAGTGGTCCCAGGTGAACAGGATGTCGGCGCCGGACTCCTCGACCGCGGCGACGGTGCGACGGATCGTCGCGTAGTCGGCGTGCTGCGGCTGGAGTTGGAACCCGATGCGTACGTTGCGATTGGTCTCAGTCACGCTCGCAGGCTAACCAGGAAAGCGCGGCGACTGCGCTCAGCGCAGCGGGTAGGGCGGCGCGCCGCCGGCCATCGGCATCGCGACCGGCGCGGGCTGCGGGTCGCGACGGAACGCGACGGCTACCGCCCCCGCGGCGGCGAACCAGGCGAGTCCGGCCACCCCTGCGCCCACCACGACGGTCGCCTCGGCGCGCCGGATCTCCGCGCACCCCTTCTGGCTCGCGCCCCCGGAGTCCAGCAGCGTCTCGCAGCTGAGATCGCCACCCGGCGCCAGGCCGAGGGGCCGGGTCGCGTGAGAGAAGCCCACCACGACCGACGCGACGCCGCAGGCGAGGAACAGGGAGGCGAGCAGCATCCGGATCACGGCCATGGGGGCGGAGCCTAGCGAAGGCACCCGGCCGGTGCTACCGGCCGTCAGTCCGTTCGTGGGCCCTGACCCGATCCGCGTACGTGCGCGCGGCCCGGCGCAGCGCCTGTTCGGGGTCGACGTCGTGCCGCCTCGCCCAGGCGACGACCGAGAGCAGCAGCTCCCCCACCACCACCTCGTCGACGTCCACGGCGGGAAGCGCGACGGGGTCGGCGACGGGAAGGTCGAGTCCTGCACGCTCGGTGCGGCCGAGCAGCTTGCCGGCCAGGGCCAGCGCCGGCTGCGCGAGCGGCACGCCGTCGACGGCGGACGTGCGCGACTTCTCCGCGGTCTTGAGGGCGTCCCAGCGCACGTGCAGCTCGTCGACCGACGACACCTGCTCGTCGCCGAAGACGTGCGGGTGGCGACGGACGAGCTTGTCGACGATGTCACCGGCGACGTCGTCGATCCCGAACGGGTCGTCGCCGTGCTCCTCCGCGAGCCGGGCATGGAACACGACCTGCATCAGGACGTCGCCGAGCTCCTCCCGCAACGCCGCGCGGTCGCCGGTCTCGATCGCCTCGACGAGCTCGTACGCCTCCTCGAGCAGATGGGCGACGAGCGACGCGTGCGTCTGCTCGGCGTCCCACGGGCACCCACCGGGCGACCGCAGCCGGTCGAGCACCGCCACCAGGTCGAGGAACCGGGCACCCGGCAGGTCGTACGAGCCGGGCAGCAGCTCGACCTCGGGGGCGGTCGACGGGTCGGCGGTGACCAGCTCGGCGACGGCGCGGACGAGCGCGGGCTCGCCGTCGTCGGCGAGGCACCAGACCACCGTGCCGCCGGCGTCGCGCGCCGTGGCGAGCAGGCGTGCAGCACGTACCTGCGACGGCTCGGTCGGCGCCACCTCCACGCCGACGCCGGCATCGGTGAGCGGGGCCACTAGCGCGTGTCCGCGCGCCGCGACGTGGACGGACGCCGCACGGGTCAGCGCCTGCCACGCCGGCCAGGAGAGCAGCCCGGGCGCCACCCGGTGGGTCGTCGACAGCAGGACGAGGTCACCCACGCCCGCTCCCGCTCAGGGCGCCGGGCGCTTGGCCGGCACCCACAGGCCGCCGTAGTTCAGCTGCAGGCTCACCTTGGCGTAGTCGAACTCGCCGTACCGCGGGTTGACGTGCACGCCGATCTCGCGCGCCAGCGCACTCAGCCGCTTGGCGAGCTCGCGCTGCCCCTTCTCCGGGTCGGCGCTGCCGTACCGCTTGGTGAGCGCCTGCTCGAGGTAGAGCGCACGGCCGAACCGCCGCGCCTCGCTCGTCGGCAGTTGGACCTGGACGCCGCTCACGAGCGGGACGGAGTAGACCTGGCCCGGTCGCAGACCCTCGTCCTGGGTGGCCTTGCCGATCGCCTTGTCGATGTCGCCCTGGGACCAGTCGATGCCCTCGCGCCTGGCCTGCTCGGTGATGAGGAGGTCGATGACCCGGGTGAGCACGATGCCCCCGGGCACACTGCCCTGCTCGCTCGACGCCGGCGCGATGCGCTCGACCTCGGCGGCCGGGCCGCTGATCGAGGACGCCGCGATCCGCTGGTCGCCGACGACCGCTGCGGCACCCATCTGCACGGGACCACACGCGGCGAGAACGGCGACCGCCGCCGCCGCGACCACACCGAACGCTGCGCGACGGACGCGAGACCTCACAGCACGTACCTCCGTGGACGAGGGGTTGGACGCACTCTAGTCAAGCGATCAGCCGCTCACCGGGGCGGGGAGCTCGAACAGGGCGTCGAGCACGCCGCGGCACCAGTCGAGCAGCTCCCGGTCGCGGAGCAGGGCGCCGCCGATGCCGCCGGCCTTGGGCCTGGGCACGAGCACCGTGCGCACCGGGGTCTTGACGAGGCTGCGCGGGTAGAGCCGCTGCAGCCGCAGCACCTGCGACTCGCGCAGCTCGAGCGGCGCGAACCGCACCTGGTTGCCCTGCAGGGTGACGTCGGTGATGCCGTGCCGCCTGGCGAACGACCGGAAGCGCGCGACGTCGAGCAGCGTCTCGACCGGAGCCGGCACCGTGCCGTAGCGGTCGGTGAGCTCGTCGCGCACGGCGGTGATGTCGTCCTCGGAGTCGGCCTGCGCGATGCGCTGGTACGCCTCGAACCGCAGCCGCTCGCTCGGCACGTAGCCGTGCGGGATGTGCGCGTCGAGCGGCAGCTCCACGCGGACGTCGGCGAGCTCCTCGGTGGTCTCGCCGCGGTACTCCGCCACCGCCTCGCCGACGAGGCGCACGTACAGGTCGAAGCCGACGCCGGCGATGTGACCCGACTGTTCGTCGCCGAGCAGGTTGCCCGATCCCCTGATCTCGAGGTCCTTCATCGCGACGAACGTGCCCGCGCCGAGCTCGGTGTGCTGCGCGACGGTCTGCAGCCGCTCGTACGCCTGCTCGGTGAGCGGCTTCTCCGGTGGGTAGAGGAAGTACGCGTAGCCGCGCTCCCTGCTGCGCCCGACCCGGCCGCGGAGCTGGTGCAGCTGACCGAGACCGAGGATGTCGGCCCGGTCGACGACGAGGGTGTTGGCGTTGGGGATGTCGAGGCCGCTCTCGACGATCGTGGTGCAGACGAGGACGTCGAACTCCTTCTCCCAGAAGCCGACCATCACCTTCTCCAGGCGGTCCTCGCTCATCTGGCCGTGCGCGACGGCGACGCGCGCCTCGGGCACGAGCTCGCGCAGCCGGCCCGCGACGCGCTCGATGCTCTGCACCCGGTTGTGCACGAGGAACACCTGGCCGTCGCGCAGCAGCTCGCGGCGTACGGCGGCGGTGATCTGGCGCTCGTCGTACGCCCCGACGAACGTGAGCACCGGGTGGCGCTCCTCGGGCGGGGTCTGCATGACCGACATCTCGCGGATGCCGGTGAGACCCATCTCCAGCGTGCGCGGGATCGGGGTCGCCGACATGGTGAGGACGTCGACCTGGGTGCGCAGCCGCTTGAGGAACTCCTTGTGCTCGACACCGAAGCGCTGCTCCTCGTCGACGATCACCGCGCCGAGGTCCTTGAACCTGACCTCGGACGAGAGCAGCCGGTGGGTGCCGATGACGACGTCGACCGAGCCGGCGGCGAGGCCGGCGAGGACCTCCTGCTGCTCCTTGCCGCTCACGAACCGGCTCAGCGTCTTCACCACGACGGGGAACGGCGCGAAGCGTTCGGAGAACGTCGACTCGTGCTGCTGGGCGAGCAGCGTGGTCGGGCAGAGCATGGCGACCTGCTTGCCGTCCTGCACCGCCTTGAACGCCGCGCGCACCGCGATCTCGGTCTTGCCGTAGCCGACGTCGCCGCAGATCAGCCGGTCCATCGGGGTCTCGCGCTCCATGTCGCGCTTGACCTCGTCGATGGCCGCGAGCTGGTCGGGCGTCTCGACGTAGGGGAAGGCGTCCTCGAGCTCGTGCTGCCACGGGGTGTCGTTCGCGAACGCGTGACCCTTGGTCGCCTGCCGGGCGGAGTAGAGGCGGATCAGCTCACCGGCGATCTCGCGTACCGCCTTGCGGGCCCGGCCCTTGGTCTTGGCCCAGTCGGAGCCGCCGAGCCTGTTGAGCGTGGGCGCCTCGCCGCCGACGTACCTGGTGACCTGGTCGAGCTGGTCGGTGGGGACGTAGAGCCGGTCGCCCGGCTGGCCGCGACGCGACGACGCGTACTCGATGACGAGGTACTCGCGCGTAGCGCCCTGGACGTTGCGCGAGACGAGCTCGATGTAGCGCCCGACGCCGTGCTGCTCGTGCACCACGTGGTCGCCGGTGCGCAGCTGCAGCGGGTCGACGCCCTTGCGCCGGCGGCTCGGCAGCCGGCGCATGTCCTTGGTGGAGCTGCGCTGACCGGCGAGGTCGGCCTCGGTGAGCACCGCGAGGCGTATCGACTCGGCGACGAACCCGCGGTCGAGCCCACCGGTGGCGACGTACGCGACGCCGGTCTCCGGCGGGTCCTTGAGGTCGGGCTCGTAGCGGGCGCCGACGTCGCGGTCGCCGAGCAGCTCGACCAGGCGCTCGGCCGGCCCGTGCCCCTCGGTGACGAGCACGACGCGGTAGTCGTCGGCGAGCCACTCACGGACGGCCGTGAGCGCGCGTTCGGTGTCGCCGCGGTACTCCTCGGCCGCACGCGCGTCGACCACCACCGCCGAGTCGTCGTCGGGATCGGCGGTGAACGGTGACACGCTCCACCAGGGGATGCCGAGGGCCAGGGCGTAGGAGCGGACGTCGCCGAGCTCGCGCAACGACGCCGCGCCGAGGTCGACAGGGGCGTTACCGCCGCCGGCCGCGGCCGCCCACGACGCCTGCAGGAACTCCTCGCTCGTGCGGACGAGGTCGTGGGCCCGGGTGCGGACCCGTTCGGGGTCGCAGAGCAGGACGTGGCTGCCCGCCGGCAGCTCGTCGAGCAGCAGCACCATGTCGCCGACGAGCGCGGGAGCGAGCGACTCCATGCCCTCGACCGCGATGCCCTCGGCGAGCTGGTCGAGCATCTCGGCGAGCTCGGGATGCCTGCCGGACAGCTCCCTGGCGCGCTCGCGCACCTCGGGGGTCAACAGCAGTTCGCGGCACGGCGGCGCCCACAGCCCGGCCGGCGCAGCCTCGAGCGTGCGCTGGTCGGCGACCCGGAAGTAGCGGACCTCCTCGACGGAGTCGCCCCAGAACTCCACGCGCAGCGGGTGCTCCTCGGTCGGCGGGAAGACGTCGAGCAGGCCGCCGCGAACGGCGAACTCGCCGCGCTTCTCGACGAGGTCGGTGCGGGTGTACGCCGCCGCCGCGAGGCGGTCGACCATCTCCTCGAGCGGCACCTCGTCGCCGGTGCGGGCGACGACCGGCTCGAGGTCGCCGAGGCCGGGGACGAGCGGCTGCAGCAGGCTCCGCACCGGCGCGACCACGACCGACACCGCGCCGCCGTCGCGTCCGGGGTGACGCAGCCGGCGCAGGGTGGCGAGCCGTTGGCCCACGGTGTCGCTGCGCGGGCTCAGCCGTTCGTGCGGCAGGGTCTCCCACGCGGCGAACTCGACGACGCTCGCGGGGTCGAGCAGGCTGCGCAGGGCGACGGCGAGGTCCTCGGCCTCGCGCCCGGTCGCCGTCACGGCGAGGACGGTGCGCGGCGCGCGCTGGGCCACCGCGGCGACCACGAACGGGCGCAACGCCGACGGCGCCGTCAGGTCGTGTGTCGGTCGGTCGCCCGCACGCGCCGAGGTCACCGCGCCCGCCACGGCGTGGTCGGTGGCGACGACGTCGAGCAGTCCCTGGAGGGTCACCGGGCTCTCCTTGAGCAACGCAAGTGCCCGAGGTCCGCATCGGACCCCGGGTGAGGACTCAATCCTAGTTCGCGGCTCCGACAGCCGGCGGAGGCACCCGGGCCCGCGAACGGGTTTCGGGCGCGTCGGTTCCATCGTCACGACGTGTCGCTACTACGCTACGGACCGTCACATCATGCGGAGGCGCGTCCGACCCTGGGACGCGCACGGGGGCCGCGCGACCGTGACCGGCCTTGACGAGAGGTGCACCAGTGCGAGAGCAGACGACCCCCGCGGTGGACGAGACGGAGACCGAGGAGCCGGGCGCCCGCCCGGACTGGGCCGGCGCGATGGCCCAGATCGACGCCGAGATCGCCGAGCTCCAGGCCCTCCTACGCCGCCGCCGCGAGGAAGCCGACCAGGCAGACCACGACCTCCCCGGCGGGGGCTCCGCCGCCTGACCGCCGTCGCCAGTGGTGAGCGCGACGGCCGGCCCCTGTTGATCACGTCAACGTGATCAACAGGGACTTCACCCAGCGCAGGGACGAGGTGAAGTCCCGGTTGGCGAGGTGAAGCACCGACGGCAGCTGGGTCAGCGCAGCAGGACCGTCCACGTCACCGCCTTCGCCGACGACGCGTTCGTCGTCGCCGTCAGGCCGCCGTAGCCGCCCACCGGCACCGTGCCCGCGCTGTCCGCGACCAGCGACGAGATACGTCCGCCGCCTGCCCCGATCTGGGTGCTCCGCACCGTCACTGAGCCCGGCGGCGTGAACACCGTCGTGGCCGAGGACTTGTCCGCCCAGTACGACACCGCCCACTGGCCGGCTCCCGCCGTGACGGTCGGCGTGGTGTGCACGGTCGTGCCCGCGTCGCTCGCCGACGCGGCCGCGGCGACCGGGTCGGCCGGGTCCGTGCCGCGGTAGGCGAGCATCGTCATGTCCGACTTCAGGAACGCCGGGTACGTCACGCTCACCGACTCGCCCACGTCCGCCGCCGCGACGACCGTGCGGTACGCCGTCGTGACGAGGCCGGACGCGTCCCGCGTGCCGAGCGCGGTCCAGCCGCCGAGGTCGCCGCCGGGCGGCGCCGCGGCGGTGCAGCTGCACGACACGAACAGGACGAGGGTGTCGCCCGCGGCCGTGCCGGCGGGCGTCGCGACCGTCTGGGTCTTCACGTTGCCGTTGTCACGGCTGACGCCCACGTACGAGAGGTCGCCGGGCGGCTCGGTGCTGTCGTCGACGGTCACCGTGCGCCGGGTCGTCGCCGTCGCGCCGTCGTCGTCGGTGACCGTCAGCGTCACGGTGTACGTGCCCTCGGCGCCGTAGGTGTGCGACGCGGTCTCGCCCGTGCCCGCGGCGCCGTCGCCGAACTCCCACGCGTACGACGCGATCGTGCCGTCCGGGTCGGCGGACGCCGACGCGTCGACGTCGCACGAGAGCTCGGTGCAGTCTTCGGTGAACGACGCGGTCGGCGGCCGGTTGGGCACCGGCACCCCCGCGTAGAGGAACATCGAGCTGCTCCGCCAGTCGTTGCCGTCGACGCCGGGACCGCTCACCACGGTGGACGTGCCCGCCGGCGCGCCGTTCGTCCACGCCACGCTGCGCAGGTTGCCGTCGACGGAGTCGCCGTAGTAGAGCCGGCCGGCGGCGAGGAACAGGCCGCTGGCCCGCGACCAGTTGACCGAGCTCGACACCGTCGACTGGACGGTGTTGGTGATCCCGCTCTGCGCGGAGAACGCACGCGAGTACAGGCCGGAGTTGCCCGTCACCGTGTAGTACACGCGCCCGCCGGTCGTGAACATGCCCGTCAGCTCCGAGAGCTGCGCGTAGAAGCCCGGCTTCGCGCCGCGGTAGGTCTGGCCCGACCCGGTGGACACGTTCATCCAGAGCGGGTCGTTGTACGGGTCGATCAGCGTCTCCGGGCCGAACGTCGTGCCGTCGAACGTACGGCGGTACAGGTTGTCGTCGGTGCGCCCGTAGAAGAGGGTGCCGTCGACCATGAACGCGCCACGCACGTTCGACCAGTTGATCGTGTCGGCGGGACGCGTGGTCGTCGAGCCGGCGCTCGTGCCGGTGAATCCGCGCTTCAGCACGGTGTTGTTCGCCTGCGGCAGGTAGACGTCGCCGGGCAGCGAGCCGGTGTCCTCGGCCGGTGTATCCGCACCGCTCGCGAGCGGGAAGAGCACGACCTTGCCGCGCATGTACCTGCGGTTGCCGATGTAGTTGGTGTCCTGCCCGATGTACAGCCCGTTGTCGGCGGCGAGCAGCGCCTTGACCGCCACGCCACGTGGGTTGCGTCCGGGGTTCCACGAGAGCGGCACGCCGTTGCGCGGGTCGAGCGCACCGATGCCGGGACGCGGTACGGCACCGGCGCCGGCGCTGTCCCTGCCGTCGGGGTTGTTCAGCCAGCGCTGGTGGCCGCCGACGTACACGGCGGTGCCGGTGACGGTGACCGACCAGAGGGTGTCGCCGCCGGTCCAGTCGACCCACCGCGGCGCGACGCTCGTCCCCGACGTGGCGGTGTCGAACCGTGCGGTCGAGTCGCACAGGTTGGCCGTCCCGTACGGGCCGCCCGTCGTGACGACGACGAAGTAGGAGCCGTCGGGCGCGAACGAGACGCCGCGGACGTAGCTGTCGAAGGCCCAGTACGAGCAGCGCGCCGAGTAGGCGTCGGTGCTCCAGTTCGGGTCGACCGTCGCCGAGTCCGCGCCGAGCCGGATCCGCACGAGCTGGCGCCGGGTCAGTCCGCCCGCGGCCTTGAAGTTGCCGATCGCCACCAGCGTGGCGCCGTCGGCGGAGACGTCCATCTCCTTCACGCCGACCGCCGCCTGCGCCTCGCCCGCCGCGCCGGTGTAGTTGTGGTGGCCGGAGACGTGGACGCTCAGGTACGGGTCGAGCGCACCGGTCGCCTCGTCCAGCGACGCGAGCCCGCCGTGCGCGACGCCGCCCGCGGTCGTGAAGTTGCCGCCGACGAGCAACCGGTCCCCCACCGTCCGGAGCGTGTTCACCACGCCGTTGGTCGCGGCCGGCGCGAAGCTCGAGACGACCGCGCCCGTGTCGGTGTCGAGGAGCGCGACGTTGCGTCGGCTCGTGCCGTTGACCGAGCTGAACGCGCCGCCGACGTAGACCGAGTCGCCCGGCCCCGGCCACAGCGCGTTGACCGCGGAGCCGGAGAGGCTCGGCGCGAACGCCGTGTCGACCACTCCCGTGGCCGCGTCGAACGCGAGGATCCTGTTGCGGGTGAGGACGGTCGAGCTGCCGCGGTTCGCCACCGTCGTGAACGACCCGCCGACGACGACCTTGCCGCCCACCTTCGCGATCGCGAACGTGGCGCCGTCCTGGATGTTCGGCGTCGCCTCGCTCGGCACGGCGTCGACGAGCCTGCCGTGCGCGAGCGGTGCCGACCGCGCCGGACCGGCGAACGTGAGAAGCGAAGCGACGAGCGCGGCAGCCGTCACCAGGACGGTCACGACGCCACGGTGAAGACCGCCACCGACCGCGAATCCCCGCACCACAGCCCTCTTCCCGACCCGGCCGACGCAAGCGCTGTGAGCGTATGTCGGGGCTCACCGGGCCACGGACGATCGGGGAACTCCGCCGATTCGTGACCCGGCGATGACGGAAAGGGAGCGGTCGGGTCTACGAGCCGGCGACGAGGAAGATGACCTTCGTCTTCCAGTCGTTGCCGTCGACCGTCGGGCCGCTCAGCGTCGTGGCCGGGCCGTCCGGCTTCCCGTCGGCCCACGCGGCGCGGTACAGGTTGCCGTTCGACCTGTTGGACCAGTACAGGTAGTCGCCGGCGACGAACATGCCGCCCGCGGAGTTCCACCTGCTGTCGGTCGAGGCCGTGTACTCGGTGGCGCCGAGCACGCCGCTCTGCGGCGAGAAGTACCGGTAGAACAGCCCCGGCCGGTCGATGAGCGTGTAGTACAGCCGCCCGTCGCGGTACGCCATGCCGCCGACGTCGGCGAGCTCGCGGTACAGGTACGGCGCCTGGCCCCGGTACGTCTGTCCCGAGCCGGTCTGCACGTTGACCCAGGCCGGGTCGTTGTACGGGTCGATCGCGGTGACGGTGCCGAAGGTGCTGCCGTCGAACGTGCGCTTGTACATGCTGCCGTTGGCGTTGCCGTAGTACATCGTGCCGTTGACCATGAACCCGCCGCGGACGTTGACCCAGCTGCCGGCGCCGGGCACCGTCGAGGCAGAGCCGACGTCGGTGCCGTCGAACGAGCGCTTCTTCGCGACGCCGTCGGACCCCGCGAACATCAGGGTGCCGGGCAGCGTGCCGGTGTTCTCGGCGGGGACCGCGGCGCCGCCGTCGACGGGGAAGAACGCGATCTTGCCGCGGAGGTACTTCCGGTTACCGATGTAGTCGGTGTCGCTGCCGACGTACAGGCCCTCGTCGGTCGCCATCAGCTCCGACGCGCCCTGGCCGCGGGGGTTGCGCCCGGGGTTCCAGCTGAGCGGCAGGCCGTTGCGCGGGTCGAGCGCGCCGATGCCCGGCCGGGGCACGGCGCCGGTGCCGGCGGAGTCGCGTCCGTTCGCGTTGTTCAGCCAGCGCTGGTGGCCGCCGACGTAGATGGCCTTGTCGGTGATCTCCAGGCCGAGGAGGGTGTCGGCGCCGGTCCGCGACACCCAGGTCGGCCGGACGTCGGTCCCGCTGGCGTCGGCCTCGAACCGGTTCGCGGTGTCGCACGCCGGGTCGTTGTCGCCGTAGCCGCCGGTGGACACGACGCCGAAGTACGAGCCGTCGGGCGAGAAGTCGACGTCGCGGATGTAGCTGTCGAAGCTCAACGGGTTGCAGGGCGCCTCGTAGGTGGGGCTCGCCCAGTCGGGGTCGACGGACGCCGTGTCACCGAGGCGGACGCGCACGATCTGGTCCCTCGGGAGGTCGTCCGCGGAGGTGAAGTTGCCGATCGCCACGAGGCTCGAGCCGTCCGGGCTGACGGCCATGTCCCGCACGCCCACGGCGCCCTGGGCCTGGCCGGGCAGGCCGGTGTAGTTGTGGTGACCCTCGACGTCGACCGACAGGTAGCCGTCGAGCTTGCCGTAGGCACGGCTTACCGAGACGAGCCCGCGGTGCTCCGCGCCGCCCGCCGTCGTGAAGTTGCCGCCGACGAGCAGCCGGCTGCCGGTGTCGTACAGGGTGTTGACCGCGCCGTTGAACGGCACCGACGTGAAGCCCGGCATGACGTCACCGGTGTCCGCGTCGAGCCGGGTGAGGTTGCGGACCGTCGCGCCGTTGACGGTCTTGAACGCGCCACCGACGTACAGCGTGCCGCTGGGGCCGGGGATGACCGCGCTGACCGTGCCGTCCATGTCGGGCGTGAACGTGCTGTCGAGCTTGCCGGTGTTCGCGTCGAACGCCAGCAGCCGGTTGCGGGTCCAGACGCTCGAGCTGCCCCGGTTGGATACCTGGGTGAACGAGCCGCCGACGTAGATCTTGTCGCCGAGCTTCGCGATGGTGTACGTGGTGCCGCCGACGATGTTCGGTGTGGCGGTGCTCGGGGCACTGTTGACGAGGCGGCCGTGCTCGGCCTCGGGCGCGGCGGCGCTGGTCGGGGCGGAGAGGAGTGCGGCGGTGAGGGCGAGGACGGGGGCGACGGCGAGCGGGCGGGCGACGGGGCGCACGAAACTCCTCAAGGTATAGCTGTGACGCCCCCGGTTGCGACGGGTCGGAGCGTAGCGAGGCACCAGCCCGCAGCCAACGTGCTCGGACCGGCTGTCACCGGCGATGACCGAGAGCAAGGAGGGGCGCCGTCGTCTCGTCCCGATGCCTGCACGATCATGTCGGGGTGACCGGAACCGACGTGCAGACGCCAGCGGTGGTCCGCGAGGCGGCGCGCCGGCGCACCTTCGCGGTGATCAGCCACCCGGACGCGGGCAAGTCCACCCTGACCGAGGCGCTCGCGCTCCACGCCAGGGTGATCGGCGAGGCCGGCGCCGTCCACGGCAAGAGCGGCCGCCGCGGTGTGGTCTCGGACTGGATGGACATCGAGCGCGCCCGCGGCATCTCCATCACCTCCGCGGCGCTGCAGTTCGCGTACGGCGACGTGGTGATCAACCTGCTCGACACCCCCGGCCACGCCGACTTCTCCGAGGACACCTACCGGGTGCTGGCCGCCGTCGACTGCGCCGTGATGCTGCTCGACGCGGCGAAGGGGCTCGAGCCGCAGACGTTGAAGCTGTTCGAGGTGTGCAGGTACCGCGGCATCCCCGTGATCACGTTCGTGAACAAGTGGGACCGGCCGGGCCGCGACCCCCTCGACCTGATGGACGAGATCGAGCAGCGGATCGGCCTGCGCCCCACCCCGCTCACCTGGCCGGTCGGCGTCGCCGGGGACTTCCGCGGGGTGCTCGACCGGCGTACCCGCGAGCTCGTCCGCTTCGGCAGGACGTCGGGCGGTGCGACGCGCGCGGTCGAGGAACGTATCCCGCCGCGGCTCGCCTCCGCGCAGGAGGGCACCGCCTGGACCGCGGCGGTGGAGGAGTCCGACCTGCTCGGGGCGTCGGGACAGGACCACGACCACGAGGGGTTCCTCGCCGGCACCACGACACCGGTCCTGTTCGGCGCGGCGGTGATGAACTTCGGGGTCGGACGGCTGCTGGAGAACCTCGCCGAGCTCGCTCCGCCGCCGCGGCCACGCCCGGACGTCGACGGCGCCGTGCGCGAGCTCGACGCGCCGTTCAGCGGCTTCGTCTTCAAGGTGCAGGCCGGCATGGACCGCGCGCATCGTGACCGGCTCGCGTTCATCCGGGTGTGCTCGGGTGTCTTCGAGCGCGGCATGGTGGTCACCCACGCCGCGTCGGGACGCCCGTTCACGACGAAGTACGCGCAGCAGGTGTTCGGCCGCGAGCGCAACACCATCGACGTCGCGTACCCCGGCGACATCGTCGGACTCGTCAACGCCTCGGCCGTCCGCGTCGGCGACACGATGTACGACGAGACGCCGGTCGCGTTCCCCGGCATCCCGAGCTTCGCGCCCGAGCATTTCGCGGTCGTCCGCGCGAACGACTCGGGCAGGTACAAGCAGTTCCAGCGCGGCATCACCCAGCTGGAGCAGGAGGGCGTCGTGCAGGTGCTGCGGTCGGACCGCAGGGGCGGTGCCGCGCCGGTGCTCGCGGCGGTCGGGCCGATGCAGTTCGAGGTCGCCACGCACCGGATGCAGCACGAGTTCGGCGCACCCGTCACGCTCGACCGGCTCGACTACGGCCTGGCCAGGCGCACCGCGGCCGCCCACGTCGGGCTGCTCGACAGGGAGCGCGGGTGCGAGGTGATGGAGCGCTCGGACGGCGAGCTGCTCGCGCTCTTCACCGACGTCTGGCGGTTGCGCTCCGTCCAGCGCGACCACCCGACGGTGCTGCTCGAACCCCTCCTGGCGGGCGTCGAGACCTGACCGGCACGAGGTTCCACGACGCGAAGACGAAACCCAGCAGCATCAGCACGCCGTTGACCCAGCCCGGCGGGACGTCGCTGACCCAGTGCGCGTTGAGGTAGACCCGCGACCAGCCCTCGACGAACATCAGTACCGCGACGAGCGCCCAGGCACCCGCCCAGACCCGCCGTGACACCCCGAGCGCGCGGAGGATCAGGAACAGGCCGGTGCCGTAGATCGCGGCGATCCGCGCGGAGGCACCGGACGGGAACGTGCCGCCGCTGTCGGGCGGGTGCCCGCGTTGGATGACGTCTGCGATGCCGACCTGCTGGTAGTGCTGGAGCACGATCATCGCGCCGAGCACGAGCAGGCCGACCCAGCGACGGCGCGGGGCGACGAGCGCGAACACCACGACCATCACCGCGGACACGATCCAGCACTGGTACTTGTTGCCCATCTGCGTGACGACGGACATGACCGCCGTGAAGCCGTCGGTCTGGTGGGCGGCGATCCAGCGGAACACGACCCAGTCGAGCGGCTGCAGGTGCGGGACCACGCGACCGAGTGCGTACATGACGCCGGTCACGACCGTCAGCACCGTCGACGCCAGCACGACGAACGCGCCCACCGGGGTGATGCTCCGGTCGAGCCCGGCACGCATGTCGACGAGCCGGTCGCGGATCGCGGCGAGCCGTCCGGCCGCGGAGATGCGTGCGCGCAGCGCGAGCACGTACGTCACCGGTGGCACGAGGACGACGCCGAGGACGGTGATGGTCAGGATCTGCGGGTCGGGCACGTTCGGCGTCCTCCTCCGGGCCCGGGCGCGCCGGGCGCGTCGTCACCGTACGGCTTGCCATCCCGGCGCACGCGCCGGGTGAACGAGCCGGCCGCGCCTGTGATCCCGGTGGCACTCAGCGTGTCGGCGATCTCGCAACCGGTGGTCGGGCCTCCGCGCGCCGACCGTAGGGTGCCGGTGACTCGCCCGACCCCGAGGAGGACCGTGGCCGACGACACCGGAGCGCCGCCGGCATTCGCGCTCGACCCGCGCGCGCTGGCCGACACCGAGCTGCTGCGAAACGGTGCGCTCGCGCCGCTCGACGGGTTCCTCGGCGAGGACGACGTGCACGCCGTCGTCGCGTCCGGGCGGCTGTCCGACGGCACGGCGTGGCCGGTGCCCGTCACGCTGCCGGTCCCCGCGGACGTCGCCGATGCCGCGGCGTCGGCCGGCGCCCTGGTGCTCGAGGACCCCGAGGGCACGCCGGTCGCCACGCTCCGCGTGAAGGGTCGCTGGTCGGACGGCGCGACGTCGTACCTCGCGGGTCCGGTCGAGCCGGGCGGCGCGTCCACGGCCGGGGTGTTCCGGCACCTGCACCGGCCGCCGGCCGAGGTCGCGGCGGAGCTGGCCGGCGACCGCCCGGTGCTCGGCGTCGTCGTCGACCGTCCGCTGCACCACCCCGATCTCGCCGCGATCCGCCGCGCGGCCGCCGGTCTCGGCGACGGTCGCGTCCTGCTGCTCGTGCCCACCGCGGGCGACCGCATGCTGCCGCCCGAGTCGCTCGTCCGGCTCGCGCTCGCCGCGCGCGACCGGTTGCCGGACGCCGCCGTCGTGGCCGTGCGACTCGCGCGTCGCGACCGGCCCGACCACGACCTCGCGCTTACCGCCCTGGTGGCACGGCGCTACGGCACCGCCCTGCTCGCCGCGCCGGGGACCACCACGGGCATGGCCGGCACGGCCGGGCTCGTGGCGCCGCCGCCGGTGGCGTACGACGAGCGCGAGCAGGCATGGCGTCCTGAGGACGAGGTGCCGGCCGGGGACCGGCGTCCACCACTGGCGGCCGCCGACGTCGAGCGCCTGCTGGCCGCCGGGGAGCCGCTCCCGGAGTGGTACACCCCGCCCGAGGTCGCCGCGGAGCTCGCGCACGTGCGGCCGCCGCTGACCGAACGCGGCGTCACGGTGTTCTTCACCGGGCTGTCGGGGTCGGGCAAGTCCACGATCGCCCGTGCCCTGTACGACGCCCTGACCGAGCGCGCCGACCGTACGGTCACGCTGCTCGACGGCGACGTCGTCCGCCGCATGCTGTCGGCAGGCCTCGGCTTCTCCCGCACCGACCGCGACCGCAACATCCTGCGCATCGGCTTCGTCGCCGCCGAGGTGAACCGGCACGGCGGCCTCGCGATCTGCGCCCCCATCGCCCCGTACGCCGCCACCCGCGCCGCGGTCCGCGAGATGGTGACGGCGGCCGGGGGCGGGTTCGTCCTCGTCCACGTGGCCACCTCCCTGGAGGTGTCCGAGGCGCGCGACCGCAAGGGCCTGTACGCGAAGGCCCGCGCCGGCCTGATCCCGGAGTTCACCGGCGTCAGCGACCCCTACGAACCGCCCACGGACGCCGACCTCAGAATCGACACCGCCGAGGTCCCGGTGGCGGAGGCCGTGCGCGCGATCCTCGCCCACCTGGAGGCAGCGGGCTACCTCCGGGCGCTCCCCAAATGATCATGTTAAGTGCGCCTTTTCGGTGATCCCACCGTGGTTCGGGCGTTCCCATCTGCTGCAGACGGCGGGAACCCCCGAATCACGATGCCCGGATGGTTGGTGCGCCTACGCCGTACGCGGGTGCCGCGAGCGCGTCCTGTTCCGTGCGAACGCGGCGAGGATGCGCCGGGCCGTGCGTTCGGGCTGCGCGAGGTCGGACCAGGTCACGCGGACGACCTCGTAGCCGAGCTCGCGCAGCCGGTCCTCTCGGCGCTTCTCGGCGATGACGACGTCGGACGGGTCGACGCCAGTACCGCGGTACTTCACGTCGCCGTCGAACTCGACCACGACGCGCTCGTCCTCGAACAGGAAGTCGACCCTGGCGACGAACCTCCCCGCCTCGTCGACGATCTCGCGCTGGAGGACGGGAACCGGCAGGCCCTGCCGGGCGAACAGCACCCGCGCCCGCGACTCGCCGACGCTCTCCGACAACCCGTCCGCGAACGAGATGACCCTCCCCGCCGAACCCGAGCACGGCCACAGGCGCATCTCGCCGAACAGGCGATCGAGCTCCGGCTTCGTCGCGAGTCTGCGGCGTAGTGCCGAGTCCGCGGCCACGACGGACGCCTCGAGCCCGGACGTCAGCGCCACCTCGACCACGGCGCGGGCCGGATGGACGGCCGGCAGGCCGCACACGCGCACGACCTCCGCGGCGTCGATCATCCCCGCGTGATGGTCGACACCCGCGCACCGGCGAGCGGCGCCGGTGTCGAGTCTGGTGACGTGGACGAGGGAGAGGTCGACGTCCCACAGCACCAGCCCGTGCAGAGCCGCGGCGGTCACGTGGCTGAACGCCGTCCGATCCTCGAGTGAGAGCCCCACGGCGTGGGCGCGGAGGACGTGCCTCCCCACCGCGTCGAGTCGGTCGTACCGCTGCTGCTGGACGTAGGCACCCCTGCGCAGCCGACGCAGCTCGCGTACCCGGACGAGATGACGCAGCTCGTCGTCGGAGAGGCCGCACGCGAGGGCCTGCGCGCGGGTGAACGGACCGTGCTGGGCGTCCGCGATGGCGGCGAGTCGTGGATTCATGGACCGACCATGACGGACGCCGAGGGTGGTGGCGGAACGGCGAGCCACGATTGTGGACGGCGGCCGGTGTACGTCCCGGAGCGGTCCACAGGCGTCGCGTCCGCGTGATTCGGGTGTTCCCGTCGCCTGCAGCACGTGGGAACCCCCGATTCGCGGTGGGATCACCGAAATGGCGCACTTAACATGATCATTTGGGTCAGGGGCGGGCGGGCGGGCGGACGCAACGGCTAGATGAATGATTCCGTGAAGCTGCTGGTCAGTGGTCGTAGGCGGTGAGTGATCGTTTGCTGGTGACGCCGGTGGTCCAGTTGTGCCA